>NZ_JACVZM010000020.1:0-52384 GCF_017151935.1 Staphylococcus sp. EG-SA-14
TTACAAATATAATTGAAGAACAGCGAAAAATCGGAACCTTTTTTAGAAAAATTGACCGCCAAATCGAGTTAGAAGAACAAAAACTTGAATTGCTTCAACAACAGAAAAAAGGCTATATGCAGAAAATCTTCTCGCAAGAATTGCGATTTAAGGATGAGAATGGAAATGATTATCCGGAGTGGGAAGAAACTACTATAAAAGAAATTGCTCAAATTAACACTGGAAAGAAAGATACAAAAGATGCCATTACTAATGGGAGTTATGATTTTTACGTTAGATCTCCGATAGTTTATAAAATTAATACTTTTAGTTATGAAGGAGAGGCTATTTTAACTGTAGGAGATGGAGTTGGCGTAGGTAAAGTTTTCCACTATGTAAATGGGAAATTTGATTATCATCAAAGAGTATACAAAATATCTGACTTTAAGAATTATTATGGACTATTGTTATTTTATTATTTTTCACAAAACTTTTTAAAAGAAACAAAGAAATATAGTGCGAAGACATCAGTTGATTCAGTTAGAAAAGACATGATTGCTAATATGAAAGTACCGCGTCCTATTTATATAGAACAAAAAAAAATCGGTCAATTCATTAAAAGAGTAGACAACAAAACAAAAATTCAGAAACAAGTGATTGAATTACTTAAACAACGCAAAAAGGCATTACTTCAAAAGATGTTTATTTAAGTCTACTGGATCTTGTTTTAAAAGTAATAGTGGTGTTTTTCTTATACTCTTAACAATTGGTTTCAATTACCAAAATTATAAAATCAACGTAAATCAAATACGAACATTAAATTTAGGCACTGTGATAGCACAGTGTCTTTTTTGTGTCGAAATTGTGTACAGAATAAGTGGTCAAATAAAGATTAAGTTGAGATAAAGTGTTATTCGTAAATAAAAGAGAGTAGATCGATAGGAATTGAATGATATTAGTTAACTATTTATTAAATTACTTAATAATGATTAATTTTTAGTTAAAGTAAGTTTAATGTGAAGCACGACCATTGCTCATTATAATGAATGAGGATTGTTCGTATTGCGTAATAGAATAAATCAAATAGACTAAAAATTGGGAGCATAGAATTATGAAATTAAAAAATATTGCTAAAGCAAGCTTAGCACTAGGGATTTTAACAACAGGGATGATTACAACTACTGCTCAGCCAGTAAAAGCAGACGAAACTAGTAGCAGATTATCAGTTACTTCAAAAGATACACAAGAATTAAAGGGTTATTATAGTGGAACAGGATTTAATTTTCAAAATGTGAGTGGTTATAGAGAAGAAAATAAAATGAATGTTATTGTTGGACAGCAACTTAATGTAATTTCGTTACTTGGTTCAGATAAAGAAACGTTTAAAGATTATGACTATGATTATGAAGGGTTAGATGTCTTTGTAGTCAGAGAAGGATCAGGTAAACAAGCTGAAAATATTTCAATAGGTGGAATTACCAAGACGAATAAAAACGATTATAAAGATTTCGTAAATAATGTAGGTCTAGAAATAACTAAACCAACAGGACATAATACAGCAACAAGACAAGCAGAAACTTATAGAATTAATAAAGAAGAAATTTCATTAAAAGAATTAGATTTCAAATTAAGAAAACATTTAATTGATAAACATGAGCTTTATAAGACAGAGCCTAAAGACGGTAAAATTAGAATTACTATGAAAGGTGGCGGCTACTATACTTTTGAATTAAATAAAAAATTACAGCCTCATCGTATGGGCGATGTAATTGATGGTAGAAATATAGAAAAAATTGAAGTCGATTTATATTAATATTCGAGGGAGTTTATCATGAGGGAAAATTTTAAGTTACGTAAAATGAAAGTCGGTTTAGTGTCTGTTGCAATTACAATGTTATATATTATGACAAACGGACAAGCAGAAGCATCAGAGGCTAATGAGAAGCCAAGTACAAATCAAGAATCAAAAGCTGTTTCACAGACTGAACAAAATTCAAAAGAAACAAAAACAGCAGAATCTAATAAGAACTTTGTTAAATTAGATACTATTAAACCTGGAGCTCAAAAGATAACAGGAACTACATTACCAAATCAATTGATTTTATTAAGTATTGATAAAAAAGATGTGAGTTCTGTTGATAGTGGAACAAGTGATTTTGTTATGTCTAAAGGAGATGGAACATTTGAATATCCTTTAAATGATCGAAAGATAGTACATAATCAAGAAATAGAAGTAACGTCATCTTCAATGGATGGCTTGTACGACGAAGAGGATGAAGAAGTGGAAGAATCTTCAACTGAAAAAGCTGGTGCTGAGGAAGAAAGTACAGAAGCTAAAGCTACATATACTACTCCTCGATATGAAAATGCCTATAAAGTGCCTGAAAAGCAATTAGATAAGAAAAATGGACATCATCAAGTTTTCATCGAACCTATTACTGAAGGTTCAGGTATTATTAAAGGCCATACCTCTGTAAAAGGTAAAGTTGCTCTATCTATTAATAATAAATTTATTAACTTTGAGACAAATGCTAATGGTGGTCCAAATAAAGAAGAAGCGAAATCTGGATCAGAAGGAATCTGGATGCCTATTGATGACAAAGGATACTTTAATTTTGACTTCAAAACGAAACGTTTCGATGATTTAGAGTTAAAGAAAAATGATGAGATCTCATTAACATTTGCACCTGATGACGAAGATGAGGCATTGAAGTCATTAATTTTCAAAACTAAGGTAACGAGTTTAGAAGATATTGATAAAGCAGAAACTAAATATGACCATACTAAAGTGGAAAAAGTAAAAGTATTGAAAGATGTTAAAGAAGATTTACATGTAGATGAAATTTACGGAAGCTTATATCATACAGAAAAAGGTAAAGGTATTCTTGATAAAGAAGGTACTAAAGTAATTAAAGGTAAGACTAAATTCGCAAATGCAGTTGTGAAGGTAGACTCTGAACTAGGTGAAGGTCAAGAATTCCCTGATTTGCAAGTCGATGAAAAAGGTGAATTCAGCTTTGATGTAGATCATGCTGGATTTAGATTACAAAATGGAGAAACACTAAACTTCACAGTAGTTGATCCTATTACAGGTGAATTATTAAGTGGAAATTTTGTTTCTAAAAACATAGATATTTATGAATCTCCTGAAGAAAAAGCAGATCGTGAGTTTGATGAAAGAATGGAAAACACACCTGCATATCATAAATTACATGGTGATAAAATTGTCGGCTACGATACTAACGGATTCCCGATTACCTGGTTTTATCCATTAGGTGAAAAGAAAGTTGAACGTAAGGCACCAAAATTAGAAAAATAATTAAATAAAACAGCTTAATGATGTAATGAAATTAGTGAGTTAATCACTGACTTCTACGTCATTGAGCTGTTTTTTTGTGCTTTGTTACAAAGCATTATTGAATTTATTTTACGTGTTCATATTTTGAAACATCAAAGCCGTCTTGTTTAGCTTTGTTGATAATGTCTTTGATTGAATGTAGTCCTTTATCGGCGAAGTATGATCTTAAGTTGTCTTTTGTAGCTTGGTCAGCATTCTTATCTAATAACACATCAATATAACTTAATTCATGTTCTAAGAAGTTTGCATCATCATGTAGTACGAGTCCATTTTGAGAATAAACTTTCGCATCTGCTTGATTACCATATCCAACAACGCCAGTTGCTAAAACACCTACCATTGCCGTAGCTACTAAAACCTTTTTAAATTTCATATCTATCACTCCTCTAAAAATTGTAACTCCATCATAACACTGAATATTAAGAAAATTACGTTTATTAAGTCGATTTAATAATTTTTAATAAATAGTTAAAGTGACAAATATTGTTTAAATGCAATTAATCTTTAATACGATGCTTGAGGATTTTTCCTAATAAAACCTTGATTTCAAAAAGGGTTTAAATCAAATGAAACAATAATAAAAAAATGACGCAATATAATAATAAGTACAAATTTAATTAAGAAATTAAATTGATTGTATATGTATATTTTGGTAACGTAAAAGAGAAATATACAAAATAATTAATTATTTATATGAAAAGAGAATATAAATGAAGTATAAAACAGAGAGACGTGAAGCGATGGGATATTTAAAAAGGTTTGCATTGTACATAAGCGTTATGATTTTAATATTTGCGATAGCAGGTTGTGGCAAAGGTAATGAAACAAAAGAAGATTCAAAGGAAGAACAAATCAAAAAGAGCTTTGCGAAAACATTAGATATGTATCCAATTAAGAATCTCGAGGACTTATATGACAAAGAAGGATATCGAGATAGCGAATTTAAAAAAGGTGACAAAGGGATGTGGACGATATATACAGATTTCGCCAAAAGTAATAAACCGGGTGAATTGGATGATGAAGGTATGGTTTTAAATCTGGATAGGAATACTAGAACCCCTAAAGGCCATTATTTTGTTACTACATTTTACCGGAATGGTAAACTACCAGATGAAAAGAATTATAAAATTGAAATGAAAAATAATAAGATTATTTTATTAGATGAAGTAAAAGATGATAAGCTCAAGCAGAAAATAGAAAACTTTAAATTTTTCGGTCAATATGCAAATCTTAAAGAATTGAGAAAATATAATAATGGTGATGTTTCAATTAATGAAAATGTTCCTAGTTATGATGTTGAATACAAAATGAGCAATAAAGATGAAATAGTTAAGGAATTAAGAAGTCGTTATAATATTTCGACTGAAAAATCACCTATATTAAAAATGCATATTGATGGGGACCTGAAAGGCAGTTCTGTAGGTTATAGAAAGTTAGAAATTGACTTTTCAAAACGTGAAAACAGCAAATTATCAGTCATTGAATTTTTAAGTTATAAACCAGCGAAAAAATAGTATTGATAAGGAATATTAGGGTGTGAAAAAATGCGATATCTAAAAAAGCTTGCATGGTTCATAAGTGTTATTATTTTGGGCATTTTTATAATAGGTTGTGATAGTTCAAGCGATACTGGGGAAAAAGCAAAAGAAGATTCAAAGGAAGAACAAATCAAAAAGAGCTTTGCGAAAACATTAGATATGTATCCAATTAAGAATCTCGAGGACTTATATGACAAAGAAGGATATCGAGATAGCGAATTTAAAAAAGGTGACAAAGGGATGTGGACGATATATACAGATTTCGCCAAAAGTAATAAACCGGGTGTATTAGATAATGAAGGTATGATTTTAAATTTGGATAGAAATACACGTACGGCCAAGGGATATTATTTTGTAGATACTATATATGACAATCATGAAAACTCTTATAGTAAAAATTATAGAGTTGAGATGAAAAACAATAAAATTATTTTATTAGACAAGGTGGAAGATCAAAAACTTAAAGAAAGAATAGAAAACTTTAAATTTTTCGGACAATATGCCGATTTCAAGAGTTTGAAAAGTTACAACAATGGCGACGTTTCAATTAATAGTAATGTTCCAAGTTATGACGCGAAATTTAAAATGAGTAATAAAGATGAAAATGTTAAGCAATTAAGAAGTCGTTATAACATTCCTACTGAAAAAGCTCCAATATTAAAAATGCATATTGATGGGGACTTAAAAGGCAGTTCCGTTGGATATAAAAAGTTAGAAATAGACTTTTCAAAAGAAGAAAATAGCGAATTATCAGTAGTCGATTCATTAAATTTTCAGCCTGCCAAAAAAAATAAAGATGATGAATGATAGGGAGGATGTGAAACAATGTGGTCAATAAAAAGAATTGGAATGTACACAAATGTTATAATTTTGAGCGTTTTTATAATAGGTTGTGATAGTTCAAGCAATAATGCAGAAAATCAAAGAGAAGACTCAAAAGAAGAACAAATCAAAAAGAGCTTTGCGAAAACGTTAGATATGTACCCTATTAAGAATCTCGAGGATTTATATGACAAAGAAGGATATCGTGATGGTGAGTTTGAAAAAGGCGATAAGGGGACGTGGGTATTGTATTCAGCTATGGTATCACAACCAAAAGGCGAGAGTTTAAAATCACGAGGAATGATATTAAAGTTAGATAGAAATAAGAGAACTGCTAAAGGAAGTTATATTATTAGAGAATTGAAAGAAGATAAAAATCATGATGTTCAAAAAAATGAAAAGAAATATCCAGTGAAATTGGTGAATAATAGGATAGTTTTGATAAAAGATGTTAAAGACAAAAAGTTAAAAAAATGAAATAGAGTCGTTTGAATTATTTTCACAATATGGAAACTTTAATCATTTTGATCGGAATGAGATTACTAATATTTCATATAATCCTAATGCTCCCAATTACTCTGCAGAATATAAAATGAAGAAAAATGACAGAAACATTCAACAGTTGAAAAAGAGATTTAATCTAAAAACTAGCAAGACACCAAAATTATTGTTTAAGGGATCTGGAGATATAAAGGGGTCTTCTGTAGGATATAAGGAAATAGAAATCATATTTAGTAGAAGTAAAGAAGAAAGCATTTATTATGTTGACAGCGTTGAGTTCGTTCCAAGTAACAAAATGACAAAAAGTTGATATTAGTCAACAAAAGCAAATATTGAGAATAAAGAGAGTTGTGAAATGATGGGTTATTTAAAAAGACTTGTATTGTATATAGTTATTATGGTTATGAGTGTTTTTATAATAGGTTGTGATAAATCAAGCGATACTGCAGAAAAATCAAAAGAAGACTCGAAAGAAACACAAATCAAAAAGAGTTTTGCGAAAACGTTAGATATGTATTCAATTAAGAATCTCGAGGAACTATATGACAAAGAAGGCTATCGAGATGGCGAATTTGAAAAAGGTGACAAAGGGATGTGGACGATATATACAGATTTCGCCAAAAGTAATAAACCGGGTGAACTAAGTAATGAAGGCATGGTCTTGTACTTAGATAGAAACACACGCACAGCTAAGGGGTACTACTTTGTCAGGACGTTTTATCGCAAGGATAAATTACCTGATAGAAAAAATTATAAAGTTGAAATGAAAAATAATAAAATCATTTTATTAGATAAAGTAGAAGATAAAAAGCTTAAACAAAAAATAGAAAATTTTAAATTTTTCAGTCAATATGCAAATCTTAAAGAATTGAAAAACTACAGCAATGGTGATGTCTCAATTAATGAGAATGTTCCAAGTTATGACGTGAAATATAAAATGAGTAATAAAGATGAAAATGTTAAGCAATTAAGAAGTCGTTATAATATTCCTACTGATAAATCACCGGTATTAAAAATGCATATTGATGGTAATTTGAAAGGAAGTTCCGTTGGAGATAGGAAGTTAGAAATTGATTTTTCGAAACGTGAAAATAGCCATTTATCAGTAATAGATTCTTTGGATTACCAGCCAGCGAAAACTAATAAAGATGATGAATAATGAGGATGGTGTGTAACAATGAAGTCTATAAAAAGGATTGGATTGTGCATAAGTCTGTTGATTTTAAGCATTTTTGTAACATCTTGCGATGGTGATAATAAGATCACTGGAGATTCAAAAGAAACACAAATCAAAAAGAGCTTTTCGAAAACGTTAGATATGTATCCAATTAAGAATCTCGAGGACTTATATGATAAAGAAGGATACCGTGATGGCGAATTTAAAAAGGGCGACAAAGGAATGTGGACTATATATACAGATTTTGCTAAAGGCAATAAATCAGACGAATTGGATGATGAAGGTATGGTTTTAAATCTGGATAGAAATACTCGAACGGCTAAGGGATATTATTTTGTTAAGAAATTTTATGAAAAGGATAAATTTTCAGATAGAAAAAATTATAAAGTTGAAATGAAAAACAATAAAATTATTTTATTAGACAAAGTAAACGATCCAAACCTTAAAGAAAGAATAGAAAATTTTAAGTTTTTTGGGCAATATGCAAATTTTAAGGATTTGGAAAATTACAACAATGGCGACGTGTCGATAAATTGGAATGTTCCAAGTTATGACGTGGAATATAAAATGAGCAATAAAGATGAAAATGTTAAGCAATTAAGAAGTCGTTATAACATTCCTACTGATAAAGCTCCAATGTTAAAAATGCATATTGACGGTGACTTAAAAGGTAGTTCTGTTGGATATAAAAGGTTAGAAATAGACTTTTCAAAAGAAGATAGGGATATTTCAGTCATTGATTATTTAAGTTATAAGCCAGCGAAAAAATAGTACTGATAATTAAATATTAGGGTGTGAAGGAATGGAATATCTAAAAAGGCTTGCATTGTTCATAAGTGTTATTATTTTGACCATTTTTATAATGGGTTGTGATAGTCAAAGCGATACTGCAGAAAATCCAAAGGAAGGTTCAAAAGAAGCACAAATTAAAAAGAGTTTTGCAAAAACGTTAGACATGTATCCTACTGAAAATCTAGAAGACTTTTATGACAAAGAGGGATATCGAGATGGAGAATTTAAAAAAGATGATAAAGGTACTTGGCTAATTAGATCTGAAATAGTTAAACAGCCAAAGGGCAAAGTGATGAAAACAAGAGGTATGCAATTATATATTAATAGAAATACCAAAACAGCCAAAGGTTTCTTTGTTTTGAAAGAAATAGGTGAAAATAATAATCGTGTAAATAAAGATAAGGAGGAAAAATACGAAGTGAAAATGGTAGGAAATAAAATTATTCCTACTGAACAAATTAATGACGAGAAAATAAAAAAAGAAATTGAAAACTTCAAGTTTTTTGTGCAATATGGAAAGTTTAAAAATTTCGAAAAATACAAAAATGGTGAGTTTTCATATAATCCTGAAGCACCAATCTATTCGGCTAAATATCAATTACACAACGATGATTACAATGTAAGGCAACTACGTAAAAGATATGACATTTCAACAAAAGAAACACCGAAGTTACTTTTGAAAGGTGGAGGAGATTTAAAAAATTCCTCAGTTGGTCAAAACGATATTGAATTTACTTTTGTTGAAAGAAAAGGTGAGAATATTTATTTTAACGATAGTGTTGAATTCATACCAAGTAAGTAAAGTTAAATTAAAATGTGTGGTTAGATGAAATGATCAAATATCAAAAAATGTGCAAAGAGATGTGACAAGATGAAGTTTTTTCAGAAATTATACATATTTATATTAATTTTAATCGTATTAATGGCAGGATGCGAAAGTAATAATGATGACAAAGATTCAAAAGAAGAACAAATCAAAAAGAGCTTTGCGAAAACATTAGATATGTATCCAATTAAGAACCTAGAGGATTTATACGACAAAGAAGGATACCGAGATGGCGAATTTAAAAAAGGCGATAAGGGGACGTGGACGATATATACAGATTTCGCCAAAAGTAATAAACAAGGTGGATTGAGTAATGAAGGTATGGTCTTATACTTAGATAGAAATACACGGACAGCAAAGGGACATTATTTTGTTAAGACATTTTATGAAAAGGATAAATTCCCAGATAGAAAAAAATATAAAGTTGAAATGAAAAATAATAAAATTATCTTATTAGACAAGGTAGAAGATCCAAAACTAAAAAAGAGAATAGAAAACTTTAAATTTTTCGGACAATATGCAAACCTAAAAGAATTGAAAAACTACAACAATGGTGATGTCTCAATTAATGAGAATGTTCCAAGTTATGACGCAAAATTTAAAATGAGCAATAAAGATGAAAATGTTAAGCAATTAAGAAGTCGTTATAATATTCCTACTGACAAAGCACCGGTATTAAAAATGCATATTGATGGTAATTTGAAAGGAAGTTCTGTGGGTTATAAAAAGTTGGAAATTGACTTTTCAAAAGGTGGAAAAAGCGATTTGTCAGTAATAGATTCTTTGAATTTCCAGCCGGCGAAGGTAGATGAAGATGATGAATGATGAGGATGGTGTGTAACAATGAAGTCTATAAAAAGGATTGGATTGTGCATAAGTCTGTTGATTTTAATCATTTTTGTAACATCTTGTGGTGGTAATAAGATCATGGGAGATTCAAAAGAAGAACAAATCAAAAAGAGCTTTGCGAAAACGTTAGATATGTATCCAATTAAGAATCTCGAGGATTTATACGACAAAGAAGGATATCGAGATGGAGAATTTAAAAAAGATGATAAAGGGACTTGGCTAATTAGATCTGAAATGAAAATCCAATTAAAAGGAGAAAACCTGGAATCTAGGGGAGTAGTTTTAGAAATTAACAGAAATACTAGAACGGCTAAAGGGAATTATATTGTTAGAGAAGTTGTTGAAGATAGCGATGGAATGACACACAATCATACAAAAATGTATCCTGTAAAAATGGAAAAGAATAAAATCATTCCATTAAAACCAATCGATGACGAAAAAGTAAAAAAAGAAATTGAAGAATTTAAATTCTTTGTGCAATACGGGAATTTCAAAGAATTGGAAAACTATAAAGATGGTGAAGTGTCATATAACCCAGAAGTACCAATATACTCTGCTCAATATCAATTGAAAAACAGTGATTACAATGTTGAACAATTAAGGAAGCGATATAATATCCCGACGAAAAAAGCGCCTAAATTATTATTGAAAGGGTCAGGTAATCTAAAAGGCTCATCAGTTGGATATAAAAATATTGAATTTACCTTTGTTGAAAATAAGGGAGAAAATATTTACTTCACAGATAGTGTCTACTTTAATCCAAGCGAGGATAAATAAATATAATTACTAATATAAAAAATAACGTTAGAACATTTAATAATAAAGTTAAATGAATTACATGTATTAAATTGAATAAGTTAGTTTTGTTTGATAACATAAAAGTTGAATAATCACTATTTTAATAAGTTGTATGAAATATTCAAATGTTTATAAAATTAAAACAGAGAGATGTGAAATGATGGAGTATATAAAAAAAATTGCTTTGTACATGAGTGTATTACTTTTAATCATTTTTATTGGGGGATGTGGAAATATGAAAGATGAACAGAAAAAAGAGGAACAAACGAATAAAACAGATTCAAAAGAAGAGCAAATCAAAAAGAGTTTTGCGAAAACGTTAGATATGTATCCAATTAAGAATCTCGAGGATCTATATGACAAAGAAGGATATCGAGATGGTGAGTTTAAAAAAGGCGATAAAGGTACGTGGACGATATCAACAGATTTTGCTAAAAGCAACAAACCGGGTGAAATGGATAGTGAAGGTATGGTACTGCATTTGAATAGAAATACGAGGACGGCAACTGGGTATTATACTATAAGAACAACTTATGATGAAGTGGGTAAGATGACACGCGAAAAAAATTATCGTGTTGAACTTAAAAATAATAAGATAGTACTTTTAGATAAAGTAGAAGATGAAAACCTTAAACATAAAATAGAGAATTTTAAATTTTTCGGGCAATATGCCGATTTTAAAGACTTGAAAAATTATAAAAATGGAAGAATAACCATCAATGAAAATGTTCCATATTATGAGGCAGAGTACAAAATTAATAATAGTGATGGAAATGTAAAAAAACTTAGAGAAAATTACCCAATTACAGCCAAAAAGTCTCCGATATTAAAACTGCATATAGACGGAGATATTAAAGGTAGCTCAGTTGGATATAAACAGATAGAATACAAGTTTTCTAAGGATAAAGAGGATGAGACTTTTATGAGTGATTTTCTAAATTTCGGACCAACTAAAGGTGGAAATAATGACTAAACAATTTGAAGTGGATTATGGCAAACTAAATAGTGAAACAGAAGCAACGAGTGCTGTTTCAAAATTAGCTTATGAGGTTGAAAATGCAAATAATAATAAAATATCAAATCGAGAATTGAAAACAAAATTTGAAGTATTAAAAAAACGGGGAAAATTCCCTTCTAATCTTGAGTATATAGATAGTCACACAGATAAAAAACACGGTGTGACAGCATCAGCTTTCCTAAACAAAGATACTGGGAAAGTGATTATTGGCATGACTGGTACAAATTTCAAAAAGGAAGCTCTTGCGAAGCAACTTTTGCTACCAGATTTTGCAACAACAAAACAGGATAGAATTGACTCAGCTGAGACTAAAAAGGATTTAATTTCCGATGCCCAAATTGGAACATTCCCTCCTTCTGATAACAGTAAACATTTTGAAGAAACACAAGAGTTCATCAAAAAAATAAAAAATAAGTATGATATTGATTTTATAACTGGGCATTCATTAGGTGGTAGAGAAGCGGTAATATTAGGAATGAGTAATGGTATTCCGAATATTGTTGTTTATAATCCAGCTCCTATAGCAGCTAGGTATTTAAATCATAACTCCCGATTATTTAAACTATATAAAGGTTATAAAGGTAACATTACTAGAATTGTATCTGATAAGGATTGGTTAACTAATATTATAAAGGGATATACGAATTATACTTATTTCGGTAATGAAATTGTGGTTCATAACGGCAAGTCACATGATATGGCTGGATTTTTAACTGAACAAGAACAAAAAGCTATAAAAAAAGAACTTAAAAAAGTACAAGGTTATGTAGAAGAAAATAATAAGTCGTTCGTAAAAAATTCTAATAATGCTATGTCTAAATTAGCTAGTATAGAATTACTTAGAGCCAATATGATGACTACAAATGGTGGTTGGTTATCTTCTTCGCAACAGAAAGTTTTAGAAAGTTTAACAGCTTTAACAATTGCGCAGTCATTCAATCAACTGATAGAGGACGAAATTAATCAAATCAAAAAAATGTATAATGAAAAGAAAAAGAAATTTGAAAAAAATTGGGAAGACGCGCAAAAAGCTGGAAACGCTGTAGGTAAAGATATAACCGTGAATGAAGTGCTAGAAGCTTTAGATGAAGGTCATGTGAATGAAAGTAGTATGGTAGGGGAACCTAAACAAATGATATCTGCAAAAGAAAAACAACTTTCAACAATAGGTTCATCTATATCAAATTATATTACAAGAGTTAGATCTAGTATTAATGAAATCGTTGATAAAGATCAAGCACTTGCATCGCAAATAGGTGGATTACTATGATGTTTAATCAAATTAATAATAAAAATGAATTAGAAGTATCATATAATTCTGAGAAAAAACGTATAGAGAATGAACTGCAAAATTTGAATGAACTTAGACACAGAACTCGAAAAGAAAATGAACGTAGTTATGATGTTTTTCAATATTTGAAACACGAAATGAATTATAGTGAAGATGCCCAAAGGAAAATGACGAGAAATATAGAAGCGTATGAGCAAGAAATCAATGAGATAATTAGAAAGCAAGAATGGAAATTAGAAGAATATAAAGAAGACTTAAAAAAATCTTATGAAAAGCAGTTAGATAAACTAAGTGATTGATAATTTGGAGGAGATTAAATGAGTCCAATGATAGGACCAGTTATAGGACCGGATATAGTACCGGATATAGTACCGGATATAAAGTCAATGATAAAGAATGCTCAAAAAGAAAATATTCGCACAGTTATTGCACCTGAACATAAGCATAAATACAAAGATATTGAAAACGGATTAAAAGGTGAAGAAAAAGTATTAATTGAACAAATGGCACAGCATTGCGAGGCTTTTAAAGCTAATTTTAAAGGCGCAGCTCAAGGAGATTGGGTTAAAAGTGCTATGTCTGAGATTGACAGCATTAAGGATGACCTGAAAAAAATTAATAGCTAAACTACATATCATACTACTAAATAAAGCGACCAATGTTCAGTATATTCACAACTGACTCTAGGCCGCTTCTTTTTAATTTATTTTATTCCCATGTAAAGTAATTCGAACCGAATGGACATATCACACTCTCAATTGTAAAAAAACAACTTAAATTACTGTCCCGCATTAAACATGACCACATTCGTAACAGCAACAATAAAAATCCTCAAGTACCAAAAGCTATGACCACTTTATCAAAATCAACGCAAGTCAACATCGACCGAACTACTTGCCATTAATCATCCTCACCTTACAAACCATAAAGCGCTGCAGTTAAGTATTGAATGGCATAGCCAATTGAAATGAAAATAGCAATCGTTATAATAGCACTACCAATGGTATATAATGTATGTTTCGTAGATAATCCTTCAGTCTTTGAACCAAAAACACTGAGTAGAATAAATGCAATACCAATGATATATAAAACTAAAATGACAAATAGCATGTTTATACACCTCGATTCTCTTTCGTGAGATATATCTTTGTTTCCATTATAAAGTAAAGCGCTCAATAATTTAATTAAGTATACTATTTTTTTATTATCGAAGATTGCGAAAGAGGAAATGCTCCTATATAATGTAAAACGGAATTATTCCTATTTGCAAATGAACGAAACAAATAAATTGAAGTGAGGGTATATATATGGCTAAGATTCCAGTTACGGTATTAAGTGGTTATTTAGGCTCGGGGAAAACAACGTTGTTAAATCATATTTTACAAAATCGAGAAGGTCGACGTATTGCGGTAATTGTAAATGATATGAGTGAAGTCAATATCGATAAAGATCTTGTCGCAGATGGTGGGGGACTATCGCGCACAGACGAAAAATTAGTCGAACTTTCTAATGGTTGTATCTGTTGTACACTTAGAGACGATTTATTAAAAGAAGTTGAGCGTTTAGTGAAAAAAGGTGGCATCGATCAAATTGTTATTGAGTCAACAGGGATTTCAGAGCCAGTACCTGTTGCACAAACTTTCTCATATATTGATGATGAACTTGGCATTGATCTTACAGCGATTTGCCGTTTAGATACAATGGTTACAGTTGTGGATGCTAACCGCTTCGTACATGACATCAACTCAGAAGATTTATTGATGGATCGTGATCAAAGCGTTGATGAAACAGATGAACGTTCGATTGCTGATTTATTAATTGACCAAGTTGAATTTTGTGATGTATTGATTATTAATAAAATTGATTTAATCAGTGAAGAAGAACTTGCGAAGTTAGAAAAAGTGTTAAGTGCATTGCAACCGACTGCTAAAATCATTAAGACAACAAATTCTGAAGTAGATTTAAAAGAAGTCTTGAATACGCAGCGTTTTGATTTTGAAAAAGCGAGCGAGTCAGCAGGATGGATCAAAGAACTTGAGTCTGGTGGGCATGCATCGCATACACCTGAAACAGAAGAATATGGTATATCATCGTTTGTATATAAACGTCGTCTACCTTTCCATGCTAAAAGGTTCAATGATTGGTTAGAAAGCATGCCAAATAATGTCGTTCGATCAAAAGGTATCGTATGGCTAGCACAATACAATCACGTAGCATGTTTATTATCTCAAGCAGGGTCATCTTGCAATATTCATCCAGTTACATATTGGGTGGCTAGTATGTCTGAAGCGCAACAAACACAAATATTAGCAGAACGTCAAGATGTCGCAGCTGAATGGGATCCAGAATATGGCGATCGTCATACACAATTTGTCATTATTGGTACAGAATTAGATGAAGAAAAATTAACAAAAGAACTCGACGCATGCTTAGTCAATGCGCAAGAAATTGATGCAGATTGGCAACAATTTGAAGATCCATATCAATGGCAAATTAGACCGGCACGATAAGTTGAATGAAGTGTAATCATTTTTAAATTGTGGCTTAATTGTTTGCAATTTATGACAATTAATAAAAAGTTAAGATGTTCTTAGGATCTTTTTGTTTTCAATCTATCTAAAGTGTGATAGTTTTGATAAAGCAGAAATTTGCATTTTATCCATAGGGCTAGGACATGTATGTGTCTTAGTCCTTTTTATATTTGCGTTGATGAAAAATGATAAAACCATCGTACCAACTGTCAAATGAAGGTACAATCATTGTTTAACGTTCATAAAAATGAGTGGAGTAAATGTAGCTATCAATGTACTATTACCGCTTACGGTCACACGAGTGTTTCAGTCTAAACGTGCAACGCAATTCCGCACGTGGCCAATATATCTTGCGCTAGATCATGAAAATCATTAAGATTTCGCACGCCAAATCATGAATGTCTCAGACCTCGAGTATCAAACATAAAACACGCCACAAAAATATAACGCGTCAGACTACAAAGATTACGAATATTCCGTATGTCCCACTAAGAACGTCCTATACAAAAAACACCAAGACCATTTATTTGCAACAAACTAACAAGACTTACCTCACATCAATAAATCAACACAAAGCAAAGCCACCATCCCTATTGGTATAGTGGCCTGAGAATTTTAAGTATTCAATTCGCTTAAATTATTTTGCGAAAATGTCGATAATTGCTTTGATGATTTTAATGATAGTACCTACAATAGCCATCGTTTTGTCCTCCTGTATGTTGATTTAACATAGTGATGAGTTGTTGATCGTTAATGTTTGAGATTAGTTGTTACCTAAAAATTTACCAAGTAAATCTTTAAAGAATTTGAATAATTTTGCTACGAATTCCATGTGAATGGCCCCCTTCAAATAAGATGTTCATATCTATGAGATTTTTATAACTTACTTACCAGTGAATTTCTCAATTAATCCTTTAATGAATTTAATGATTCCTGCAATGATACCCATGTGAAAGACCTCCTTTGTTTGTTATGAAATCTTATTTACCAGTGAATTGTTCGATTAAGCTTTTGATAACTTTAATGATGCCAGCGATGATACCCATTAAGATTACCTCCTTTGCTTATGAGTTAACTTCATTGTACATAGTTATCTTGTGCGTAATTGATTTTTTTCCTAACTTGAATTGTTATGGTCATAACTGCGAATTTTTTATTTTAAAAGGACGGGAAATACTGCCTAACTGTACAGGTGCATTTACAAAATCTTTACAATCATTGGTTTAATAGAGGTTAAGCTCATGAATTTGACATGAAGCAGAAATTTAATTATATTTTATGTTATAAGTTTAAAACGAATAACACGTTAGGTCTCGTCTAGGCAAAGCATATTTATGAAGATGAATTGAACAGACAGAAGTAACATTTTATATACATATGTGCATGGGAGCACGCTTAAAGAGAACACTGCAACAAGGTATATCAACGTACCGTGATGCAGTGTCTAGTTAAACTGAAACCTGCAATAGTAAATTTTCTGCCATTATGTACAGAATCTACTATTGTAGGTTTTTATTTTTATACATAAGCAATTATGCGAGAGATTAGAAATAAGGAGGTTATGCAGTGTTAAGTTTTCAATTGCTATTTTCACTGTTTGTTATTGCGCTTATCATTGCATTGATAAGTGGTTTGTTGTTTTTAGCACCAGTTATGCCAATGAGATATATTAAATTACATTTATACATACTAGTCATGCCAGTATTATTTGCAGTCATTGGCTTTTTCGGTATTCATGGTCAACATGTCTTAGGCCCATTTAAAATAGATCGTTTATCTTGGTTATTAGCTGGCTTTGTAATGGCGCTTGGCTTTATTATTCAAAAGTTTTCAATGCGATATTTACTAGGTGATCATCATTATAGACATTACTTTCCATTGTTCACTGCGATTACGTCGTTTGCATCTTTAGCATGGATGTCTGAAGACTTAAGACTGATGGCACTCTGCTGGGGTATGACATTATTATGTTTAACATTGCTGATGAACGTTAATCGTTTTTGGAAAGTGCCACGTGAGTCTGCGAAATTATCAAGTATGACATTTTTATGTGGTTGGCTTGCATTCGTTGGAGCAATTGTAACTATTTATATTGCGACTGGCGAGTGGCGGGTACCACAACATATAGCGCATCCGACATGGTCATTGTTGACGAATGTACTACTTGTATTAGCTGTCATGATACCGGCAGCACAATTTCCATTTCATCGATGGTTGATTGAATCTGTAACAGCACCAACGCCAGTATCGGCAATTATGCATGCAGGAATTGTGAATGCAGGTGGTGTTATTCTAACTCGTTTTGCGCCGATATTTGATAATGGATTTGCATTATCATTATTACTTATCCTTTCTAGTATTTCTGTATTGTTAGGATCGGGTATTAGCTTGGTTCAAGTTGACTATAAACGCCAATTAGTGGGCTCTACGATGAGTCAAATGGGCTTTATGTTAGTTCAATGCGCACTTGGTGTATATTCAGCAGCGATTATACATTTAATATTGCACGGTATTTTTAAAGCAACATTATTTTTACAATCAGGTTCTATCGTGAAGCGATTCAATATTCCAAAACAAGCATCTGCTAAAGACGCTTATGGCTGGATTGTCATGGGGCGTGTATTAGCTATTATCGTGGCATTTCTGTTTTGGATGAGTAGTGACAGAAGTGCATATGAAGTGTTAAGTGCACTCATTCTAGCATGGTCATTACTTGTATCTTGGAATCAAATGGTAGCCTTTAGTAAAGGGCGTATGGCACGTCTGGTTGGCATGATTTTGATTTCAATTGTGACATTTATCTACATCATCACACATAATTATTTTTACGATGTATTACAAAATATAACAACACATGCGACAACGCCGCCTACAATTAGTGTCATCATTAGTGTTGTCATATTAATATTTGGTAGTTTATTGAGTATCTGGGTAGCGCGTCATCGATACTCTAAGACTTTTGCGGTATTGTACGTGTGGTTAGTTAATCTAGGTGAAGCACGCTCGAAAGCGATAGAAAGTCATCCGAATTATTTGAAGAAGTATTTATAGGAGGTGAAAGGTATGACAACGCAGTTAAATATCAATTCAGTCATTGAAAATGCGAAACGTGTTATTACACCATTATCACCGATTTCGATTTTTGCAGCACGAAATCCATGGGAAGGATTAGAAGCGGATACGTTTGAAGATGTCGCAAAATGGTTACGTGATGTTCGAGATGTGGATATTTTCCCAAATAAAGCATTAATAGAAAGTGCTGTGGCACGTGGTGAATTAGATGAAAGTGTCTTTAATCAACTTGTTACTGATATGTTACTTGAACATCACTACAATATCCCGCAACACTACATCAATCTTTATATTGATAACATTAAAACATTAAAAGACGTACCTGCATCATATATGAATCATTCAAATGTTGATGTTGTTGCTGATCTACTATTAGAAAAATCAAAACGTGATATGGCTGATTCATATCATCACTATGATGTACGTCCGATGAGTGATGCAATAATAGATGAACAAGGTGAGCCACTTAGCGAACAAGTGAATCGTCAAATGATTAAATGGACGAAACTTTATATCGATCAATTTCTATCGAGTTGGACAATGCCGAAGCGAGAGCAAAGTTTTTACCATGCATGGTTGCATTTAGCGCAACATGACCATAGTTTTACTAAAGCACAGCGCCAAGTGATTAAAGGCTTACCCAATGATCCTGAAATGACGATAGAGTCAGTATTAACTCATTTTTCAATAGATCAGGAAGACTACCAAGCTTATGTTGAAGGACATCTTTTGGCGTTACCGGGTTGGGCAGGTATGTTGTATTACCGTTCACAACAGCATCACTTTGAACAACATTTGTTAACGGATTATTTGGCAATTCGATTAGTTGTCGAACAATTGCTAGTTGGTGATGAGTTTAAGTCAGTCGCTAAAGATTGTGAAAGTAGATCGGAAAATTGGTTTAAGCAAACTGTTGCATCATGGTGTTACTACAGTGATATGCCTAGCGATGTATTACTACAACATGACGTCAATGAAATTCAAACGTTTATTCATTTTGCAGCAACTATGAATAAAAATGTATTTAAAAATTTATGGCTAATTGCCTGGGAAATGACATACGAATCTCAGTTAAAACAAAAAATTAAAGCAGGTCATGAAAGTGTGGCGGGCGCATTAGATGCAAATCAAGTAAATGTTTCGGAAAATGACAACGCTAATCAGTTACATTCAGTATCGTTAAATGATACACAAGCAGTTGATGAAAATAATAGCGAGCTAAATCAGGTGGGCACATCAACGAAAGTGCAAATTGCATTTTGTATAGATGTTCGTTCAGAACCATTTCGTAGACATATCGAAGCAGCAGGTCCCTTTGAAACGATTGGTATTGCAGGTTTCTTTGGATTACCTATTCAAAAAGATGCCGTAGACGAACAATTCAAACATGATTCATTACCTGTCATGGTACCGCCGGCATATCGCATTAAAGAATTTGCAGACCGCTACGATATGAATGTTTATCGACAACAGCAACAGACAATGTCATCGATGTTTTACACATTTAAATTGATGAAAAATAATGTCATGCCTAGTCTGTTATTGCCTGAATTAAGTGGGCCATTTTTAAGCTTGAGTACCATTGTCAATTCGATTATGCCTAGAAAAAGTCGCGCGTCTTTACAAAAGATAAAACAAAAATGGTTGAAAAAGCCTGAAACAAAGTTGACGATTGATCGTGAGTTTGACCGAACATCAGACTTACCTGTTGGATTTACTGAGCAAGAGCAAATTGATTTCGCGTTACAAGCGTTGAAATTGATGGATTTAACCGAAGCATTTGCGCCGTTCGTTGTGTTAGCAGGTCATGCTAGTCATTCTCACAATAATCCACATCATGCATCACTTGAATGTGGGGCTTGTGGTGGCGCATCAAGCGGTTTTAATGCTAAGTTATTAGCGATGATATGTAATCGTCCAAATGTCAGACAAGGATTAAAACAATCAGGTGTGTATATTCCAGAGACAACTGTTTTTGCGGCAGCAGAACATCATACGTCTACTGATACGTTGGCATGGGTATATGTGCCAGACACATTATCAGCTTTAGCTCTAGATGCATATGAATCATTGAATGACGCGATGCCGATGATTTCTGAACACGCGAATCGCGAACGTTTGGACAAACTGCCAACGATTGGTCGTGTGAATCATCCAGTGGAAGAAGCACAGCGGTTTGCGAGTGATTGGAGTGAGGTACGTCCAGAATGGGGCTTGGCTAAAAATGCATCATTTATAATTGGACGACGCCAATTAACAAAAGGCATTGATTTAGAAGGGCGGACATTTTTACACAATTATGATTGGCGTAAAGATAAAGATGGCACATTATTAAATACCATCATTTCTGGTCCGGCACTTGTGGCACAATGGATTAATTTACAATATTATGCGTCGACAGTTGCGCCGCATTTTTACGGAAGTGGGAATAAAGCGACACAAACCGTCACGTCAGGTGTTGGTGTCATGCAAGGTAATGCGAGTGATCTGATGTATGGCTTATCATGGCAATCTGTTATGGCTGCTGATCGAACGATGTATCATTCGCCAATTCGTTTGCTTGTCGTTATTCAGGCACCCGACTATGTTGTAGCTAGACTACTCGCGAATAATGAGCATTTCGCTAGGAAGGTGTCTAATCATTGGCTGCGTTTAATGAGCGTTAATGAGGAAGGGCGTTTTAAAAGTTGGATTTAACGATGATATGTTGCGATGCTAAGTAACTAATATATCATCATATTTACAATGTTCTAGCTTCTTAAAATATACTAAAAATGATAAACTTAATGTAATAGTTGATGTCGTGATAACGATACAAAGATGAAGTAATCAATTTTAATATTATTGGAGTTAGTGATATGAAAAGAACGAAAGGTGAAATCGAAGCTGAAATCAGTAAAGCCATTACGCAATGGGAAAAAGATTTCCTTGGCAGAGGTTCCTTGTCGGTTAAATCAGACATTTTAAGAGATATGGTGATTATTAGTTTACAAGGTATCTTAACGCCAGCAGAATATCGTGTGTGTAGTACGAATGAAGGATTACTAAATATTAAACGAACACGTTCTGAATTAGTTGAATCCGGTGAGCAAGATTTGAATGATATCATTCTTAAAATTACAGGTATCAAAGTGATGAGCTTCCACAGTGATTTAAGTACAGTTACAGGTGAACGTATTATCGTATTCAAACTTGAGGATAATTTGGAAAAGCATATTTAAGAAGGTTAGGTATGCTTCTGCTGGCTTATTAAAGCTATAGAAGTATGTTTGGTTAAACAGCGCAACGCCATATATTTGGGTGTGCTGTTTTTCTATTATATGATGTGTTTATTACGTGGATGAATGCGTGGGTCTGAATATAGCCCGTGAAAGGCGTATGTCATAAAATTTGCGAATGGTGACAAGTCAACGCAAGCATATTTGTTGCGAGACATGCCCACTATCCTTTTACATAAAGAGTATATGTGTGACGTAGGCATATAATCGATAAAGTATTCCTAAAAAATTAGGTATAATGACCATTGTTGCAATAAGTTTTTCGGCCTTGAAACCGATAACGCATAGTATAATAGGAATAAAATATAATACAAATATCCAGTAAATCAAATTTGAAAACGATGGATGAATAGGGGTAAAGAATCTAACTAATGTAATGATTAACGCTATATAGACAAAAATAACTCTATTGATACGCCTTACCCCCTCTGTATAATAAATATAAATCGTACTAAATTGAAAATAGCAAAATATTGTTATTTCAATTATACAATGTTTTATTTGCAATATACATAACAATATGAACTTTATAATTTTGATATTGTCGGTAAAGTGAAATTTGTGGCACATTGATATTATGGATAACATTTGTAAAATAAAAATGATGATACGAGGAGATAGTAAGATGATAGATAAAAAATTAACATCACCGAAAATGACCGTGCCTTTATTTTTAATCGCGCTGATTGTATTTATAGGTATGTTTTACGGTGTAGTGACAAATCAAGAATGGCTTAAAAATATAGATATGGGATCATTAACATGGTTTACAGATTATTTCGGTGAGCCACAACGTCAGTATGTTAACAATTTGTTTAATTACTATATGACGTTTAGTGCGGAAATTGGAGATGTCAAAGGTGTCGTGTTGATTTCCATTATCGTCACAATCATACTGTTTATTAAACAGAGGCATTTAGCGGTTTGGTTTGTGACATATTTGGTTTCAGGTGTCATCATGAACAAATTAATTAAAGATACTGTATTACGTCCAAGACCATATAATCATTTAGCCGTTGATACAGGCTTTTCATTTCCGAGTGGACATTCCAACGCCAGCACATTATTATATTTCGCCTTAATGATCATTATTATTTCAGTTGCTGCTAAGACAATAACAAAAGTGTTGAGTGCGTTGGTTATGGGAATATTATGGCTTAGCATATTATTTTGTCGCCTTTATTTTCATGCACATTACTTTTCAGATGTCATTGGCGGCACGTCACTAGCAATCATTTGGGTAGCGTTATTCTTAATGGTATACCCATACTTTATTAATCATCGACGACAACGCGTTTAGCAAACATCTTTAGACATAGTGGAGGTATATAGAAAAATGAGAATTAAAACACCGAGTCCATCTTATTTAAAAGGCACAAATGGACATGCGATATTATTATTACATTCATTTACAGGTACAAATCGGGATGTGAAGCATCTTGCAGCTGAGTTAAATGACCAAGGATTTAGTTGTTATGCACCGAATTATCCAGGTCATGGTTTATTGTTGAAAGATTTCATGACATATAATGTAGATGATTGGTGGGAAGAAGTTGAGAAAGCTTACCAATTTTTAGTCAATGAAGGTTATGAATCTATCAGTGCAACGGGTGTGTCTTTAGGTGGATTAATGACATTAAAATTGGCGCAACACTATCCTTTGAAACGTATCGCTGTCATGTCAGCACCAAAGGAAAAGAGTGACGATGGCTTAATAGAACATTTAGTTTATTATAGTCAACGCATGTCGAATATTTTAAATTTAGATCAGCAAGCATCGAGTGCGCAATTAGCAGCAATTGATGATTATGAAGGTGAAATTACGAAGTTTCAACATTTTATTGATGATATCATGACAAATTTAAATGTTATTAAAATGCCAGCTAATATATTATTTGGTGGTAAAGATGCGCCATCCTATGAAACAAGTGCACACTTTATTTATGAACATTTAGGATCAGTAGACAAAGAATTAAATGGTCTGAAGGATTCGCATCATTTAATGACGCATGGAGAAGGCAGAGATATTTTAGAAGAAAATGTTATTCGCTTTTTCAATGCTTTAAGATAATTGAAGATTTTAAAAATTAACACTTGAGTGACGATGTTATTATATTTGTCATTTGAGTGTTTTTTGTGGCGTGATAGTATAGGGAACTTAGCTAAAGTTAATTTGTATTGTAATGTCGTGGAAATATTATGGAGTTATACCAGAAGTTGATTTGTATTGTAATGTCGTGGAAATTTTATGGGCATTGCACCTGAAGTTGTTATGTGGCGAGATGTTGGGGATATAGATGGTGTTGTATGTGGCGAGATATTGGCGCACGTATACAGCGTTGAACCAGAAATTTTAATGTAGCGTAATGACAACACATTACAAGAGTTGACTATATTATGATAAATACAGGCGCTACCGTATTAATGAAACAATTTTGATGCAGGTGTATTGCATGTTATTTACATACATGTTAGAGTGTTACTTAAACACGTAGACGCTTTAACGCTTTAAAGGAGATGTGAATGATGAAAAGACAACAATCACAATGGAAGTCATCAACTGGATTTATTTTAGCTAGTGCGGGTTCTGCAATCGGTCTTGGTGCCATGTGGAAATTCCCATATATGGCAGGGATTTATGGCGGCGGTGCCTTTCTAGCTATGTTCTTAATATTCACCATTTTTGTTGGGTTACCATTACTCATTATGGAATTCACTGTTGGGAAAATGGGACGGACATATACAACACAAATATATAGTAAATTAACTGGTAAAAAATGGCTCAATATCATTGGCTGGAACGGTAATTTGGCAGTGTTTATTTTATTTGGCTTCTATAGTGTTATCGGTGGTTGGATTGTCATTTACATCGGACAAGTATTATGGCAATTAGTTATATTTCAACGCATCAATCATCTCCAAGAAATGAATTTTGAAGCGGTAATATCAAATCCTTGGTTAACCGTTCTAGGGCAAGGTATATTTATATTCGCTACGATGATTATTGTCATGTTAGGTGTTGAAAAAGGATTAGAAAAGGCATCGAAAGTTATGATGCCATTGCTGTTTGTCTTTTTAATCATCATTGTGATTAAGTCTTTAACATTAGATGGTGCCTTAGAAGGTGTGAAATTTATTTTACAACCAAGAGTATCAGAGATTACTGCTGACGGTATCTTGTTTGCGCTAGGCCAATCATTCTTTACGTTATCATTAGGAACTACAGGTATGATTACTTATGCGAGTTATGCCTCTAAAGACATGACGATTAAGTCATCAGCTATTTCTATCGTTGTTATGAATATCTTTGTATCTGTATTGGCAGGTCTAGCTATATTTCCGGCGTTACATAGTTTTGGCTATGAACCACAAGAAGGGCCTGGATTATTATTTAAAGTACTACCAATGGTCTTTAGTCAAATGCATCTAGGCACATTATTCTATTTGGGATTCTTAGTGCTGTTCTTATTTGCGGCTTTAACGTCATCTATTTCTTTATTAGAATTAAATGTTTCTAACTTCACGAAGAATGACAATACAAAACGTAAAAAAGTCGCAGTGATCGGTAGTATTTTAGTATTTATCATTAGTATTCCAGCAACCTTATCTTTTGGTATCTTAAAAGATGTAAGATTCGGTGCGGGAACGATTTTTGATAATATGGATTTCATCGTTTCGAATGTATTGATGCCATTAGGCGCATTAGGTACTACGCTTGTCGTAGGACAATTATTAGATAAAAAATTATTACAACAATATTTTGGTAAAGATCGATTTAGATTATTCAGTGGTTGGTATTACTTAATTAAGTATGCGATGCCTGTCGTTATTATTTTAGTCTTTATCGTGCAATTATTTAGTTAATATATAGAAGCATCTGACACACAAGTATTTGTGTTGCTCAGGTGTTTTTTTGTTTGGAATTGAAAAGTTAGTACTGGTTCTGAATTAATCGAAACTTAGATAATTGCAAAATAACAAAATGTCGTTTATAATTCTTATCTAAAAAGTAAGAATTAAAATTGAGACATGAAGAAAGGTTTCATTCATTTGATCGGCATGTCAGATGAGGGTGCATCTATGATTACTTATGATTTAATTGGCAATACACCATTAGTACTGTTAGAACATTATAGTGATGATAAAGTTAAAATTTATGCCAAGCTTGAACAATGGAATCCTGGAGGCAGTGTTAAAGACAGACTCGGGAAATATTTAGTAGAGAAGGCAATTCAAGAAGGGCGTGTGCGTGCAGGTCAAACTATTGTTGAAGCGACTGCTGGTAATACAGGCATAGGGTTAGCTATTGCAGCGAATAGACATCATTTGAAATGTAAGATCTTTGCGCCGTATGGTTTTTCAGAAGAAAAGATTAATATTATGATAGCGCTTGGTGCAGATGTTTCAAGGACGAGTCAGTCTGAAGGTATGCATGGGGCACAATTAGCTGCACGTTCCTATGCTGAAAAATATGGTGCCGTTTATATGAATCAATTTGAATCCGAACATAATCCGGATACATATTTTCATACATTGGGACCCGAATTGACTTCAGCATTACAGCAAATTGATTATTTTGTGGCTGGTATTGGCTCTGGCGGTACATTTACAGGTACCGCACGTTATTTAAAGCAACATCACGTGCAATGTTTTGCCGTTGAGCCAGAAGGGTCCGTGTTAAATGGAGGGCCAGCTCATGCACATGACACTGAAGGTATCGGTTCTGAGAAATGGCCGATATTTTTAGAGAGACGTCTTGTAGATGGGATATTTACGATTAAAGATCAAGATGCCTTTCGAAATGTCAAAAGTTTGGCTATAAATGAAGGGTTGTTAGTAGGCAGTTCTTCAGGTGCAGCATTACAAGGTGCATTGAATTTAAAAGCGCAACTAACTGAAGGTACGATTGTTGTCGTATTTCCAGATGGTAGTGATCGCTATATGTCTAAACAAATATTTGAATATGAGGAGAATAATAATGAACAAGAAAACTAAATTAATTCATGGTGGGCACACAACAGACGATTATACAGGTGCCGTTACAACACCAATTTATCAAACAAGTACATATTTACAAGATGATATTGGTGATTTACGTCAAGGATATGAATATTCTCGTACTGCGAATCCAACAAGAAGTTCTGTAGAAAGCGTTATTGCGGCATTAGAAAATGGCAAACATGGCTTTGCGTTTAGTTCAGGTGTTGCAGCTATCAGTGCAGTTGTTATGCTGTTGGACAAAGGTGATCATATTATTTTAAATTCAGATGTATACGGCGGTACTTATCGCGCATTGACAAAAGTATTTACACGATTTGGCATTGAAGTGGATTTTGTAGATACAACGCATACAGATTCAATTGTACAAGCGATACGCCCAACAACAAAGATGTTGTTTATTGAAACACCTTCTAATCCATTATTACGTGTTACTGACATTAAAAAGTCTGCTGAAATTGCGAAAGAACACGGTTTGATTTCAGTCGTTGATAACACATTTATGACACCTTATTATCAGAATCCATTAGATTTAGGCATCGATATTGTCTTACATTCTGCAACGAAATATTTAGGTGGACATAGTGATGTCGTTGCTGGTTTAGTTGCAACATCGGATGACAAGCTTGCAGAACGTTTAGCATTTATTTCAAATTCAACAGGTGGTATTTTAGGACCTCAAGATAGCTATTTACTTGTGAGGGGTATTAAAACATTAGGTTTACGTATGGAACAAATTAATCGCAGTGTTATTGAAATTATTAAAATGTTACAAGCACATCCAGCTGTGCAACAAGTGTTCCACCCAAGTATTGAAAGTCATTTAAATCATGATGTCCATATGGCTCAAGCGGATGGCCATACAGGTGTGATTGCATTTGAAGTGAAAGATACAGAAAGTGCCAAACAATTGATTAAAGCAACATCGTATTACACATTAGCTGAAAGTTTAGGTGCAGTGGAAAGTTTAATTTCAGTACCTGCATTGATGACACATGCATCCATTCCAGCAGATATTCGAGCTAAAGAAGGTATTACAGACGGACTTGTAAGAATTTCTGTAGGTATTGAAGATACTGAAGATTTAGTCGATGATTTAAAACAAGCACTAGATACGCTATAAATAATAGCAGCACTAGCATATATTTTAAGATCAACTTAAATTGATTTTGAAAATGCTAGTGCTTTTTTGTGCGATGCTAATATTTAGTAATTGCGTTGTGGAGGTTTGGTGGACATTTTTATGGATTTAATTTGATAAATGTCATAGTAGTCTCACAATTCGTCATTGTCTCATGAATTACTTATTTTTTAATTTTTTAGAAAATTCGGCAAATTGTATTGACGATATATGCAATTTTACATATAATGCTCTTATTCCTAGTGGATTAATAAGAATTTGTAGGAGGGGCGATGATGATTGAGTTTCGACAAGTTAGTAAATCATTTCATAAGAAAAAGCAAACAATAGATGCTTTGAAGGACGTATCATTTACGGTCAATCGCAATGATATTTTTGGTGTGATTGGATATAGTGGTGCAGGAAAAAGTACGTTGGTAAGACTCGTGAATCATCTTGAAGCTGCCTCGAATGGACAAGTGATTGTAGATGGACATGATATTACGAATTATAGCGATAAAATGATGAGGGATATTAAGAAAGATATCGGTATGATATTTCAGCATTTCAATTTATTAAATTCAGCTACGGTATTTAAAAATGTAGCAATGCCACTCATTTTAAGTAAGAAAAGCAAAACAGAAATTAAGCAACGAGTAACGGAAATGCTTGAATTTGTAGGATTGAGTGATAAAAAAGACCAATTTCCTGATGAATTATCTGGTGGGCAGAAGCAAAGGGTGGCTATTGCAAGAGCGCTTGTTACTAATCCGAAAATACTCCTATGCGATGAAGCAACAAGCGCATTGGATCCAGCAACGACTGCTTCGATATTGACGTTATTAAAGAATGTCAATCAAACCTTTGGCATTACAATTATGATGATTACACATGAAATGCGCGTTATTAAAGACATTTGTAATCGTGTTGCTGTAATGGAAAAGGGGCAAGTGGTTGAAACAGGGACTGTTAAAGAGGTATTTAGTCACCCTAAAACGACGATTGCTCAAAATTTTGTGTCTACAGTTATTCAAACTGAGCCGAGCCCATCATTGATTCGTCGATTGAATGACGAACAAGTTGGCGATTTTAAAGATTATAAAATCTTCGTCGAGGAAACTCAGGTGACACAACCGATTATAAATGACTTGATTCAAATTTGTGGTAGAGAGGTTAAAATTTTATTTTCATCTATGTCAGAAATACAAGGTAACACCGTATGTTATATGTGGCTTCGATTTAATATGGATCAACAATTTGATGACACGGCAATAAATCAATATTTCAAAGAGAAAAATATTCAATTTGAGGAGGTGCATTAACATATGTTTGGTTCTGATTTAGACAGTGCACAGTTATTACAAGCATTATACGAAACGCTATATATGGTATCTATTGCTTTATTTTTAGGAGCAGTGATTGGTATTCCATTAGGTGTCTTATTGGTAATTACTCGAAAACAAGGCATATGGCCCAATATAGTGATACATCAAGTTTTAAATCCTTTAATCAATATTTTAAGATCACTACCATTTATTATTTTGTTAATTGCGATTGTGCCATTCACAAAATTAGTAGTAGGTACTTCAATTGGTACGACTGCTGCCATCGTGCCTTTAACTGTATATGTGGCACCTTACATTGCAAGACTTGTTGAAAACTCATTATTGGAAGTAGACGAGGGGATTATTGAAGCGGCGAAAGCGATGGGCGCTTCACCACTACAAATCATTAGATATTTTTTAATTCCTGAAGCGTTAGGTTCATTAGTATTAGCAATTACCACTGCGATTATTGGACTTATTGGAAGTACGGCGATGGCAGGAGCTGTTGGCGGTGGTGGTATAGGAGACTTAGCTTTAGTGTATGGTTATCAAAGATTTGATACGACGGTCATTATTATTACCGTTATTGTATTAGTCATTATTGTCCAAGTGATTCAAACGCTAGGGAATGTCCTAGCTAGACTCATACGTAGACATTAATGATATATAGTGAAGATTTTGAAAGGAATTGATAGAATGAAAAGATTGATTGGGTTAGTTATCGTAGCACTTGTATTATTAGCAGCGTGTGGTAGTAACAATGATAAAAAAGTAACAATTGGTGTCGCATCAAATGATACTAAGGTTTGGGAGAAGGTTAAAGAATTAGCTAAAAAAGATGATATTGATCTGGAGATTAAGCACTTCTCCGATTACAATTTACCGAATAAAGCATTAAACGATGGTGATATTGATATGAATGCATTCCAACATTTTGCATTTTTAGATCAGTATAAGAAGGCACATAAAGGAACAAAGATTTCAGCATTGAGTACAACAGTTTTAGCACCGTTGGGCATTTACTCAGATAAAATTAAAGATGTCAAAAAGGTTAAAGATGGTGCTAAAGTTGTCATTCCAAATGATGTATCAAACCAAGCACGTGCACTTAAACTATTAGAAGCAGCTGGTTTAATAAAACTGAAAAAAGATTTCGGTTTGGCAGGCACGGTGAAAGATATAACGTCAAATCCAAAACATTTAAAAATTACTGCAGTAGATGCACAACAAACTGCGCGTGCTTTATCTGATGTCGATATTGCAGTTATTAATAATGGTGTAGCAACTAAAGCGGGTAAAGATCCTAAAAATGATCCGATATTTTTAGAAAAATCAAATTCAGATGCTGTAAAGCCATATATTAATATTGTTGCAGTTAATGACAAAGACTTGGATAACAAAACATATGCTAAAATCGTAGAATTGTATCATTCAAAAGAAGCTCAAAAAGCGTTGCAGGAAGATGTCAAAGATGGAGAGAAACCTGTTAATTTATCTAAAGATGAGATTAAGGCAATAGAAACGTCATTAGCAAAATAAATTATATTGCGTCCTACAAGCAAAGTTCATGCTTATGTTTGTAGGGCGTTATTGTTTGACAACAAAATTATTTCCAATAGAGAAAGGGAATGTAATCATTTTATAGTGAAATATTATGAAATTGTAATAATTTAGATATTGTAAAATCTAATAAGTTGTAATAATTTTAAGGGGTAATTATAAAATTTGATGATACAGTATATGATTTTTTTGTAATCATAATGTCATCAAACATCAACCTATTATACATAATAAAATCGTATAATGATGTAGTATTCATAAATTCGGATAAAAGAATGTTAGGAAAGTTAAGCAAGAGGAGGATTTTAAAGTGCAAAAAAAAGTAATTGCAGCTATTATTGGGACAAGCGCGATTAGCGCTGTTGCGGCAACTCAAGCAAATGCGGCTACAACTCACACAGTAAAACCGGGTGAATCAGTGTGGGCAATTTCAAATAAGTATGGGATTTCGATTGCTAAATTAAAGTCATTAAACAATTTAACATCTAATCTAATTTTCCCAAACCAAGTACTAAAAGTATCTGGCTCAAGTAATTCTACGAGTAATAGTAGCCGTCCATCAACGAACTCAGGTGGCGGATCATACTACACAGTACAAGCAGGCGACTCATTATCATTAATCGCATCAAAATATGGTACAACTTACCAAAACATTATGCGACTTAATGGTTTAAATAATTTCTTTATTTATCCAGGTCAAAAATTAAAAGTATCAGGTACTGCTAGCTCAAGTAACGCTGCGAGCAATAGTAGCCGTCCATCAACGAACTCAGGTGGCGGATCATACTATACAGTACAAGCAGGTGACTCATTGTCATTAATCGCATCAAAATATGGTACAACTTATCAAAAAATTATGAGCTTAAATGGCTTAAATAATTTCTTTATATATCCGGGTCAAAAATTAAAAGTAACTGGTAATGCATCTACGAACTCAGGATCTGCAACAACGACAAATAGAGGTTACAATACACCAGTATTCAGTCACCAAAACTTATATACATGGGGTCAATGTACATATCATGTATTTAATCGTCGTGCTGAAATTGGTAAAGGTATTAGTACTTATTGGTGGAATGCTAATAACTGGGATAACGCAGCGGCAGCAGATGGTTACACTATCGACAATAGACCTACTGTAGGTTCTATCGCTCAAACAGATGTAGGTTATTATGGTCATGTTATGTTTGTAGAACGTGTAAATAACGATGGTAGTATTTTAGTTTCAGAAATGAACTATTCAGCTGCACCAGGTATTTTAACTTACAGAACGGTACCAGCTTACCAAGTAAATAATTATAGATATATTCACTAAAGTCTTACGTATATAAATATATAATGAATTCCTATTACATTTCACAAGCTGAAAAGTTGGATTGAATCCTAAACTTTATGGCGGGGCTATCAAAGTCGTGATTGTTGTAATAGGAATTTTTGTATAAGAAAAAGGATTGGTCGAATGAACTTCATGTTCTATGTTCGACCAATCCTTTTCTGAATTAGTATTCATGCTTTACTTTGCGAATGCTTGTAAATAATCTAGCACCGTTTGTTATTAAAGTAACAACTGCCACTGCTTTTTTGAACTTACGTGGTGACTTAATTGAAATGTAAAAGTCTAACACGGTTCCTACAGTGCTTAAACCTAATGAAAGATATACTAATTTTTTATTTTTAGCATGATATTTATAGCCATTGTAGCCGTCGACTATGAAACCTGCGACATTTAGTAAACTTGATAAACGTTGTGATTTGGAACGTTTTGCCATAATAATAATTCCCCCTAGTATCTTCTGTTTATATGAAAAATTGGGTGCGCTGAATTGCTAACGTTTTGCGCTATAACTACTCATATATGATAACATAATTGTACAGTATAATTTGAAAAATTGATTTCACAAAGTTGGGGTGTCAAAGATGATTAAATGTGTCTGTTTAGTTGAAGAAACAGCTGATAAAATATTACTTGTTCAAGTAAGGAATCGCGAAAAGTATTATTTCCCAGGTGGTAAAATAGAAGAAGGGGAATCACGAGTACAAGCGCTGTTAAGAGAAGTAAAAGAAGAATTAAATTTAACATTAACAATGGATGAAATTGAATATATCGGGACAATTGTAGGTCCTGCATATCCACAACAGGATATGTTAACTGAGTTAAATGGATTTCGCGCATTAACCAAAATCAATTGGGAAAACGTAACTATCAATAATGAAATTACGGATATACGCTGGATTGATAAAGATAATGATGCGTTGATTGCGCCTGCTGTCAAAGTTTGGATTGAAACGTATGGTGGTAAACATGACAAATAATGACACCATCATGTTACGACATTATGTCCCACAAGATTATTCGATGTTAGAAGCTTTTCAATTAAGTGAAAGTGATTTGAAGTTTGTTAAAACGCCAGAGGAAAATATTACAGCTGCAATGTCTGATAATGAAAGGTATCCCATCGTTGTAATGGATGGCAAGCAATGTGTGGCCTTTTTTACATTACATCGTGGAAAAGGGGTCGCACCATTTAGCGATAACCAAGATGCAGTATTTTTCAGGTCATTTAGTGTTGATCAACGTTATCGTAATAGAGGAATAGGTAAAGTGGTAATGGAAAAATTGGCGTCATTTATCACTTCAACATTTCAGGATATTAATGAGATTGTGTTAACGGTTAATACTGACAATCCACATGCCATGGCACTTTATCGCCAACAAGGATATCAATATATGGGAGATAGTATGTTCATCGGAAGACCTGTTCATATTATGGCGTTAACTATAAAATAAATTAAATTTAAAAGCATCTTTACTCATCGTCGACCACAACAATTAATGATGAATAAAGGTGCTTTTTGTTATAGATCATCGGACAATTTACTATAGTAAAAAGCGACCTAGTGAACAATTGACATATATCCACAGGTCGCTTAACTTAAGTTATATTGCTAGTTGCGATTAATTGATAGACTCATCATTTTTGCGCTGTCGAGATGGTCTTTTTATTAAAAATGCCGTAATCCAAGCCGTAATCGGAATACTGATTGCAACGGCAATACCGCCTAAAATAATAGAAATAAATTCTTGGGCAAATATTTTCGAGTTTATAATATGACCAAATGAATATTTAAGTTTGAAAAACCAAATAAATAAAGCAAGTTGGCCACCAAAAAAGGCAAGGTAAATCGTGTTCGCAGATGTCGCTAAAATTTCTCTACCAACACGCATGCCAGATTGGAATAATTCGTATTGCGTAAGTGTTGGATTCACTTGATGCAATTCATAAATGGGTGAACTAATGGTAATCGTTAAATCTATCACAGCTGCAATAACAGCAAGAATAATAGTGAACACCATAAATTGAACCATATCAATGCCAATATTCATTGAATACACATATGTTTCATCTTGTTGTTCGGTTGAAAAGCCTTGTAGATGACCGAAGTAGACCGATAAATAAATGAGTGTAATCAACAATATTGTTGTAACGATAGTGCTGATAAATGCAGCTTGTGTTTTAACATTGTAACTATTGAGTACGAATAAATTACAAGCGCCAATAATAATGCAGAAAAAGAATGTGACGACATAAATCGGTACGCCAAAAATAATCAACACAATACTAATAATTAAAATAGCGAAATTTAAAAATAGGGTTAAATAAGAGATGAATCCCTTTTTACCTCCGAAAATTATCATCAGAAAGAGGAGCAATACCGCCAATATAAATACAGCATTCATTGTTTCGCCCTCCTTAATGTTTCAAATATTTCCATAAACAATATTGTGATAGGAATTGTAAGTACGATACCTATACCACCTGTTAGTGCGCGCGCAATTTCTAACGACCAATTCATCGAAATAGTATAAGTCACTGTATTGGCATTTTTTAAAAAGATTAAAAACATAGGTAGTGCACCGGATAAATATGAGAATAATAAGATGTTAGTCATTGTTCCCATAATATCTTGGCCTATGTTTCGCCCAGCAAGCGCCCATCTCCTCATTGAAATGTGCGGCGTACGCTGTAAAATTTCATGCATACCACTAGCAATTGTAATTGCAACATCCATAATAGCGCCAAGTGAACCTATTAACACTGAGGCTAGGAAGATATCTTTCGGTGGTAATGATAAAAAGTTCATCGTTTCATATTTAATGCCTTTACCATCTGTCATATATATGATTAATTCTGTTAAACCTATACTCAAAAAAGTTCCGATAATTGTACTGGCTATGGTAATGAGTGTACGCATATGCCAGCCTGTAACGAGCAATAAAGTGAGTATTGTTGAACAGATCATGGCAATGGTCATGAGTAAGAATAAATTAATATTGCTATGTTGAATATGAATGTAAATTGCGATTAATATGGCAATAGAATTCAAGATTAACGATAAAATCGATTGCAGTCCGACTTTGCGACCAACCAATAATACAGTTAATAAGAACAAACCAGTGATGATAACCGTTAAGGTATCACGCTTCTTTTCTATAATATAAGCATCACTCGGCTTGTTAGAAATATGTAATAATACTTTTTCGTGTGTGCGAAATGCCTCAGAATCTGCTTGCGATTTGACGTACTGATGATTAATCGTCGTCGTTTCTCCAGCAAATTGACCATTTAATATTTTGACTTTTAATTGATTTTTATATTTAATATCACGATTATTTTGTGCATCTTTTGTAGGTGTCGAAGAAACATGTTTGACATCTATAATTTGACCAATTGGTTTGTTGTAAAAGTTCTCATTATTGAATGTAAATAAAATAGCACCAATGAATGCGATGCAGAACAAACCTAAAATTATATTAAATGGCTTTGTAAATAAATTTCTATATTTCAAAAACAAAACCCCAATTCTATGAATGAATTAATATGGTGATTATACGCCCTTAATTTTTTATTTTCAAAGATATTACTGCTAAGTGTAAAACGAAAATCATCATTGATAAAGTCGAATTACTTAATGGAATGTAGACGTTTTAGTCATTAATTGCTGAATAAGTGTTAATAAGATACCAATATCACTCTTTGTATAAGGCTCCTTTGTAATAGCACATATCGTTCTTTTTAATTCAGTATGATCTAATTTTATATCTATCCATGATTTAGATTCTGGTAAATGTATATTTTGTGATGAAATGATATAACCTTCTTTTTGACGAAGGAGATACTGCGCAAGTGGTTGGCTACTGATTGTGTATACATCTGATTTAGTAATCTTGCGCAATTGTTTTTTTACAGTTTCGGCAAATGGTGCCAAGCAATAAATATGACTATGCTCAAACTGAATTAATGGTGGGTGTGTCGCCATCGTAATTGGATCGTCTGAAGGCGCATATAAATGATAGTGCTCTTCGAATAAAGGTAGCATATGTAATTGTTTGTGTTTACGTATTTCTGGTGTAAGTTCCGTGAAACCAATGTCTATATTCCCATTTAATACGCTATTTATAATTGTGTCATGTTCTAATAAGCTCGGTATGACATGTGTATCATTTTGTAAATGAAACGTTTGGATAAGTGGTAGTAACATGTGGGATACGTCACTCTCATCATAGCCAATGTAGATACTTTTATTTTTAGTTAATCCATGGCTTTGAAATTGTTCAATCGTGCTATCTAAATGTTCAATAATACGCAGAGCTTCATTAAATAATAATTTCCCTTCAGATGTGAGCGTAATATTGCGTCCTTGCTTTTTAAATAAAGACACATTAAGTTCTTGTTCTAATAATGTAATTTGACGGCTTATCGCTGATTGAGCAATGTTTAGTTCAAGTGCTGTTTCAGAGATATGTTCTCTTTTAGCGACCTCGATAAAATATCTTAATTGTTTAATTTCCATAGCGATATAGGCACCTCCAAAAATGAGTGTTTTGTAACTATTATAGCAATATTATTGATAAATGTTCTATTTTTTAGATGAATATCTTCTATTTTATATATTGAACAGATAAATTTTTTAGATTATAGTAATTATCATTAATAACTAATATCAGAATATTCTAAAAAAGGGGTGTGCATCATGCACAATGAGAAATTAATTAAAGGCTTATATGACTATCGTGAGGAACATGATGCGTGTGGTATTGGTTTTTATGCGAATATGGATAATAAAAGGTCTCACGACATCATTGATAAATCGCTTGAAATGTTGCGACGCTTAGATCATAGGGGCGGGGTCGGCGCAGATGGCATCACTGGTGATGGCGCAGGTATTATGACTGAAATACCTTTTGCATTTTTCAAACAACATGTAACGGACTTTGATATCCCAGGTGAAGGTGAATATGCCGTGGGGTTATTTTTTTCCAAAGAACGCATTTTAGGTTCTGAACATGAAGTAGTTTTTAAAAAATATTTTGAAGGCGAAGGGTTATCAATTCTTGGTTATCGTAATGTACCAGTTAATAAAGATGCCATTGCTAAACATGTAGCAGATACGATGCCAGTCATTCAACAAGTGTTTATTGATATTAGGGACATTGAAGATGTTGAAAAGCGTTTGTTTTTAGCGAGAAAACAATTAGAGTTCTATTCGACTCAGTGCGATTTAGAATTGTATTTTACGAGCTTATCACGCAAAACAATTGTATATAAAGGTTGGTTACGATCAGACCAAATTAAAAAACTATATACAGATTTATCGGATGATTTATATCAATCAAAGCTAGGGTTAGTGCATTCGAGATTTAGTACGAATACATTCCCGAGTTGGAAAAGGGCACATCCTAACCGTATGTTAATGCATAATGGTGAGATTAACACGATTAAAGGTAATGTAAACTGGATGCGAGCACGCCAACATAAATTAATCGAAACATTATTTGGCGAGGATCAACATAAAGTGTTTCAAATTGTCGATGAGGATGGTAGTGACTCTGCTATTGTAGATAATGCGCTAGAGTTCTTATCGTTAGCCATGGAGCCAGAAAAGGCAGCGATGCTACTCATACCTGAACCTTGGTTATATAATGAAGCGAATGATGCAAATGTACGTGCGTTTTATGAATTTTATAGTTATTTAATGGAACCGTGGGATGGTCCTACAATGATTTCGTTCTGTAACGGTGACAAACTTGGCGCGCTTACAGATAGAAATGGATTACGTCCAGGTCGTTATACGATTACTAAAGATAACTTTATTGTCTTTTCATCTGAAGTGGGTGTTGTGGACGTACCTGAAAGTAATGTTGCTTTTAAAGGTCAATTGAATCCTGGAAAGTTATTGCTTGTTGATTTTAAACAGAATAAAGTCATTGAAAATAATGATTTAAAAGGTGCGATTGCTGGAGAATTACCATATAAAGCGTGGATTGATAACCATAAAGTTGACTTTGATTTTGAAAATATACAATATCAAGATTCGCAATGGAAAGATGAGACGTTATTTAAATTACAACGTCAGTTTGCATACACGAAAGAAGAGATTCATAAGTATATTCAGGAACTTGTAGAAGGTAAGAAGGATCCTATCGGTGCAATGGGATATGATGCGCCAATTGCAGTGTTGAACGAGCGACCAGAATCACTATTTAATTACTTTAAACAGCTGTTTGCACAAGTTACGAATCCACCAATTGATGCGTATCGTGAAAAAATCGTAACGAGTGAACTTTCTTATTTAGGTGGCGAAGGTAACTTACTAGCACCTGACGAAACGGTTTTAGATCGTATTCAATTGAAAAGGCCGGTATTGAATGAATCACACTTAGCAGCGATTAATCAGGAACATTTTAAATTAACTTATTTATCAACGGTATATGAAGGGGATTTGGAAGATGCGTTAGAAGCATTAGGACGAGAAGCAGTGGATGCTGTAAAGCAAGGCGCTCAAATTCTAGTGTTAGATGATAGTGGATTAGTTGATAGCAATGGCTTTGCAATGCCGATGTTACTCGCAATAAGTCATGTGCATCAATTACTTATTAAAGCAGATTTACGTATGTCTACAAGTTTAGTCGCTAAATCTGGTGAGACACGAGAAGTGCATCATGTTGCTTGTTTACTCGCATATGGCGCGAATGCAATTGTGCCATACCTAGCGCAACGTACAGTTGAACAACTGACATTGACAGAAGGGTTACAAGGCACCGTTGTCGATAATGTTAAGACATATACGGATGTATTGTCAGAAGGTGTCATTAAAGTAATGGCTAAGATGGGAATTTCGACAGTGCAAAGTTATCAAGGTGCACAAATATTTGAAGCGATTGGCTTGTCTCATGATGTGATTGATCGTTATTTTACTGGAACACAGTCTAAGTTATCGGGTATTTCGATTGATCAAATTGATGCTGAAAATAAAGCACGTCAACAAAGTGATGATAATTATCTTGCATCAGGTAGTACATTTCAATGGAGACAACAAGGTCAACATCATGCTTTTAATCCGGAATCTATTTTCTTATTGCAGCACGCATGTAAAGAAAATGACTATGCGCAATTTAAAGCATACTCTGAAGCGGTGAACAAAAATAGAACAGATCACATTAGACATTTACTTGAATTTAAAGCATGTACACCGATTGACATCGACCAAGTTGAACCGGTAAGTGACATTGTCAAACGCTTTAATACAGGGGCGATGAGTTATGGATCGATTTCAGCGGAAGCACATGAAACGTTAGCACAAGCCATGAACCAATTAGGTGGAAAGAGTAATAGTGGTGAAGGTGGCGAAGATGCAAAACGTTATGAAGTACAAGTTGATGGAAGCAACAAAGTAAGTGCGATTAAACAAGTTGCTTCTGGGCGTTTTGGTGTAACTAGTGATTATTTACAACATGCCAAAGAAATTCAAATTAAAGTTGCGCAAGGTGCAAAGCCTGGTGAAGGTGGTCAATTACCTGGTACTAAGGTATATCCGTGGATTGCGAAGACAAGAGGGTCAACGCCAGGTATCGGTCTGATTTCACCACCGCCACATCATGATATTTATTCAATAGAAGATTTAGCGCAACTGATACATGATTTGAAAAATGCGAATAAAGATGCAGATATCGCGGTAAAATTAGTTTCGAAAACAGGTGTTGGTACCATTGCATCTGGGGTGGCAAAAGCATTTGCAGATAAAATTGTCATCAGTGGTTACGATGGTGGTACAGGGGCTTCACCTAAAACGAGTATTCAGCATGCCGGTGTTCCTTGGGAGATTGGTTTAGCAGAAACACATCAAACATTAAAACTAAATGACTTAAGAAGTCGTGTTAAGTTAGAAACAGACGGTAAGTTATTAACTGGTAAAGATGTAGCGTACGCATGTGCGCTTGGAGCGGAAGAATTTGGATTTGCAACTGCACCATTAGTGGTGTTGGGCTGTATTATGATGCGTGTATGCCATAAAGATACATGTCCAGTAGGAGTTGCAACTCAAAACAAAGATTTACGTGCTTTATATAGAGGTAAAGCACATCATGTTGTTAATTTTATGCATTTTATTGCACAAGAATTAAGAGAAATTTTAGCATCTTTAGGTTTGAAACGTGTAGAAGACTTAGTTGGAAGAACTGATTTATTACAACGATCATCAACATTAAAAGCGAATAGCAAAGCGGCTAGTATTGATGTTGAAAAACTGTTATGTCCTTTCGATGGGCCAAACACAAAAGAAATTCAACAAAATCATAATCTTGAGCATGGATTTGATTTAACAAATTTATATGAAGTAACGAAGCCATATATTGCTGAAGGACGTCGCTATACAGGTAGCTTTACAGTAAATAATGAACAACGTGATGTAGGAGTTATTACAGGTAGTGAGATTTCGAAACAATATGGAGAAGCAGGACTTCCTGAAAATACAATTAATGTTTATACGAATGGTCATGCTGGTCAAAGTCTTGCAGCATACGCACCGAAAGGCTTAATGATTCATCATACTGGAGATGCGAATGACTATGTTGGTAAAGGATTATCTGGTGGTACGGTCATTGTCAAAGCACCTTTTGAAGAACGACAAAATGAAATTATTGCTGGTAACGTCTCATTCTATGGTGCGACAGGTGGTAAGGCATTTATTAACGGTAGTGCAGGAGAAAGATTCTGTATTAGAAATAGTGGTGTAGATGTTGTCGTTGAAGGTATCGGTGACCATGGATTAGAGTACATGACTGGTGGACATGTCATTAATTTAGGGGATGTAGGTAAGAACTTCGGTCAAGGTATGAGTGGTGGTATTGCTTACGTTATCCCGTCTGATGTAGAAGCTTTTGTTGAAAATAATCAACTAGATACGCTTTCGTTTACAAAGATTAAACACCAAGAAGAAAAAGCATTCATTAAGCAAATGCTGGAAGAACATGTGTCACACACGAATAGTACGAGAGCGATTCATGTGTTAAAACATTTTGATCGCATTGAAGATGTCGTCGTTAAAGTTATTCCAAAAGATTATCAATTAATGATGCAAAAAATTCATTTGCACAAATCATTACATGACAATGAAGATGAAGCGATGTTAGCTGCATTTTACGATGACAGTAAAACAATCGACGCTAAACATAAACCAGCCGTTGTGTATTAAGGAAAGGGGGAGATACGATGGGTGAATTTAAAGGATTTATGAAGTATGACAAACAGTACTTAGGTGAATTATCACTGGTAGACCGTTTGAAGCATCATAAAGCATATCAACAACGATTTACTAAAGAAGATGCCTCTATCCAAGGTGCACGATGTATGGATTGTGGAACGCCGTTTTGTCAAACCGGACAACAGTATGGTAGGGAAACAATAGGTTGTCCAATTGGAAACTACATTCCTGAATGGAACGACTTAGTGTATCATCAAGATTTTAAAACTGCTTATGAACGCTTAAGCGAAACAAATAACTTTCCTGACTTTACAGGACGTGTGTGTCCTGCACCATGTGAAAGTGCTTGTGTAATGAAGATTAATAGAGAATCGATAGCGATTAAAGGGATTGAGCGCACGATTATTGATGAAGCTTTTGAAAATGGTTGGGTTGAGCCGAAAATTCCAAGTCATCGTAGAAATGAAAAAGTTGCAATCATTGGTAGTGGTCCTGCAGGATTGACTGCCGCTGAAGAACTGAATTTATTAGGGTACCAAGTGACAATTTATGAGCGTGCTAGAGAATCAGGCGGTTTATTAATGTATGGTATTCCAAATATGAAGCTTGATAAATATGTCGTTCGTCGTCGTATTAAATTAATGGAAGAAGCGGGCATAACTTTCATTAACGGCGTTGAAGTAGGTGTTGATATTGATAAAGAAACTTTAGAATCTGAGTATGACGCTATTATATTATGTACTGGGGCACAAAAAGGTAGGGATTTACCTTTGGAAGGTCGCATGGGTGAAGGTATACATTTTGCTATGGACTATCTGACTGAACAAACACAACTTTTAAATGGTGAAATTGATGATATCACTATTACAGCAAAGGATAAAAATGTCATCATTATTGGTGCTGGTGATACAGGAGCAGACTGTGTAGCAACGGCATTAAGAGAAAACTGTAAATCGATTGTTCAATTCAATAAGTATACGAAATTACCTGAAGCTATTACATTTGAAGAAAATGCTTCTTGGCCATTAGCGATGCCAGTATTTAAAATGGATTATGCACACCAAGAGTACGAAGCTAAGTTTGGTAAGGAACCACGTGCATATGGTGTTCAAACAATGCGTTACGATGTTGACGATAAAGGACACATACGTGGTTTGTATACTCAAATTTTAGAGCAAGGCGAAAATGGTATGGTCATGAAAGAAGGACCTGAAAGATTTTGGCCTGCTGACCTTGTATTATTATCAATCGGCTTCGAAGGTACAGAACCAACTGTACCGAATGCTTTTAACATTAAAACGGATAGAAATCGAATCGTGGCGGATGATACAAACTATCAAACTAATAATGAAAAAGTATTTGCTGCTGGAGATGCTAGACGTGGTCAAAGTTTAGTTGTATGGGCGATTAAAGAAGGTAGAGGCGTAGCGAAAGCAGTAGATCAGTATTTAGCGAGTAAAGTTTGTGTATAATCTTTGTATGGAAATGGTGGTTACGTTGACGTTGTGGCATGCTGAATCGAGTTTGAAATAATCTAGTATCTATCAACGTCACATGCTATCTTTGTAACCTAAAAACAAAGGTTTGTAAGACAACAAATAGATTAATTATAAGTAGTGATTTTTTACATTCGTTTATAGGTCAACTGTAGTGGAAGACAATGATTTGTGGTAATCATGTAATGCTTAAAAACAATATTGACTTTTACAGAACGTTCATATATGATAAATATTGTGTTTAGGAGGAATACCCAAGTCCGGCTGAAGGGATCGGTCTTGAAAACCGACAGGGGCTTAACGGCTCGCGGGGGTTCGAATCCCTCTTCCTCCGCCATCAATATTTATATTAAATTCTATATATAATGAAGGTAAGTGCTCAAATTTTGAGTATTTACCTTTTTTATTTGTCTTTGAATGGCTCGTAATTTTTGATAATAGAAATGATAAGGCATTGAGATTGGAAGGGCATTTGGCTTGTGCAATATACATAGCTAAATGTCTTTTTTGTTTTGTGAAATATGATGGATGGCTTGTGTGGACAAGTTTGCTATTTATAGATATGCATTTTTCAATTTAGGAGTTGGCCATGCATCTACACTTTATAATGGTGAGAGCGTGGTGAGGTATTGTTAATAACGCAATTGTAGCGAGGAGTTATTGCTACATATGTCGTTATGGCTCATTGATTTTCTGAAATGGCTACCCCAGATAATTGTGACAAAATAAAAATATTTTGTTGAAAGCCTTTACATAACTTGTCTAGACAAGTTATACTCGTTTTAAGACATTAAGGGAGTGAAATATATGGCTGTAAAAAGAGAAGATGTAAAAGCCATCGTAACCGCTATTGGGGGAAAAGAAAATCTTGAAGCTGCAACGCATTGTGTAACACGATTACGTTTAGTGCTGAAGGATGAAAGTAAAGTTGATAAAGACGCATTAAGTAATAACGCGTTGGTCAAGGGGCAGTTTAAAGCAGACCATCAATATCAAATTGTCATTGGTCCAGGAACAGTCGATGAAGTGTATAAGCAGTTTATTGATGAAACAGGTGCTCAAGAAGCTTCGAAAGATGAAGCGAAACAAGCAGCTGCACAAAAAGGGAATCCAGTACAACGTTTGATCAAATTGTTAGGGGATATTTTTATACCAATATTACCTGCGATTGTGACAGCTGGTTTGTTAATGGGGATCAATAATTTACTTACAATGAAAGGTTTATTTGGTCCAAAAGCACTTATTGAGATGTATCCGCAAATTGCTGATATTTCAAACATCATTAATGTGATTGCGAGTACGGCATTTATTTTCTTACCAGCATTAATTGGTTGGAGTAGTATGCGTGTATTTGGTGGTAGTCCGATTCTAGGCATAGTCTTAGGTTTGATTTTAATGCATCCGCAATTAGTATCTCAGTATGATTTGGCAAAAGGGAATATTCCGACGTGGAACTTATTTGGCTTAGAGATTAAGCAGTTGAATTACCAAGGTCAAGTGTTGCCTGTTTTAATTGCAGCTTATGTTCTAGCTAAAATTGAAAAAGGATTAAATAAAGTCGTTCACGATTCGATAAAAATGTTGGTCGTTGGCCCCGTAGCGCTTTTAGTTACTGGATTTTTAGCATTTATTATCATTGGACCAGTTGCGTTATTGATTGGTACAGGTATTACATCTGGTGTTACATTTATATTCCAACATGCAGGATGGCTTGGCGGAGCAATATATGGATTGTTATATGCACCACTTGTAATTACAGGACTACACCATATGTTTTTAGCAGTAGATTTCCAATTGATGGGTAGCAGCTTAGGTGGTACGTACTTATGGCCAATCGTTGCGATTTCCAATATTTGTCAGGGCTCTGCAGCATTTGGAGCATGGTTTGTCTATAAACGTCGTAAAATGGTTAAAGAAGAAGGCTTGGCATTAACATCTTGTATTTCTGGTATGTTAGGTGTTACTGAACCAGCTATGTTTGGTGTGAACTTACCTCTGAAATATCCATTTATCGCTGCGATATCAACATCTTGTGTATTGGGGGCAATCGTTGGTATGAATAACGTACTTGGAAAAGTTGGTGTTGGTGGCGTGCCAGCATTCATTTCAATTCAAAAAGAATTTTGGCCAGTATATCTTATTGTGACAGCTATTGCTATTGTTGTACCATGTATACTAACAATTGTGATGTCTCATTTTAGTAAACAAAAAGCGAAAGAAATTGTTGAAGATTAATAAAATAAAAAAGGGGCGTTCGTTATTTGGACGTCCTTTATTACGTTATAAGGTGGTAATTGTGTGTCGAAAGAAATAGATTGGAGAAAATCCGTTGTATATCAAATTTATCCTAAGTCGTTTAATGATACGACGGGGAATGGTATAGGAGATATCAACGGAATTATAGAAAAATTGGATTATATCAAGTTATTGGGTGTTGATTATATTTGGTTAACACCAGTGTATGAATCACCTATGAATGATAATGGCTATGATATCAGCAATTATTTAGAAATCAATGAAGACTTTGGAACGATGGATGATTTTGAAAAGTTAATCAAAGTTGCTCATCAAAAAGACTTGAAAGTGATGTTAGATATTGTCATTAATCATACGTCGACGGAGCATGAATGGTTTAAAGAAGCCCGTAAATCTAAAGATAACCCTTATAGAGATTATTACTTTTTCAGATCATCTGAAGACGGGCCGCCAACAAATTGGCATTCTAAATTCGGTGGTAATGCATGGAAGTATGATTCTGAGACAGATGAATATTATTTACATTTATTTGATGTCAGTCAAGCTGATTTAAATTGGGATAATCCGGAAGTACGTCAATCGTTATATCGCATAGTCAATCATTGGATAGACTTCGGCGTTGATGGTTTTCGATTTGATGTCATTAACTTAATTTCTAAAGGTGAATTTAAGGACTCTGACAAAATAGGTAAAGAATTTTATACGGATGGTCCTAGAGTGCATGAGTTTCTGCATGAATTAAATCGTCAAACGTTTGGTAACACTGACATGATGACTGTAGGAGAAATGTCTTCGACGACGATTGAAAATTGTATTAAGTATACACAGCCAGAACGTCAAGAATTGAATAGTGTTTTTAATTTTCATCATCTAAAGGTTGATTATGTTGATGGTGAAAAGTGGACAAATGCGAAGCTTGATTTCCATAAGTTAAAGGAAATTCTGATGCAATGGCAACGAGGTATTTATGACGGTGGCGGATGGAACGCGATTTTTTGGTGTAATCATGATCAGCCACGGGTAGTGTCTAGATTTGGTGATGATACGTCGGAAGAGATGAGGATACAAAGTGCTAAAATGTTAGCTATCGCACTGCATATGTTGCAAGGGACGCCATATATTTACCAAGGTGAAGAAATTGGTATGACGGACCCACGTTTTACATCAATAGCACAATATCGTGATGTTGAATCGATTAATGCCTACCATCAGTTGTTAAGTGAAGGGCATGCTGAAGCGGATGTATTAGCGATTTTAGGACAGAAGTCACGAGACAATTCGAGAACGCCTATGCAATGGAGTGATGATGTTAATGCTGGATTTACAGCTGGTAAGCCTTGGATTGATATTTCGGAAAATTATCATCAGGTCAACGTTAGACAAGCACTTCAGAATAAAGAGTCTATTTTCTATACGTATCAAAAATTAATACAATTAAGACATACGCATGATATTATTACGTATGGAGACATTGTGCCACGTTTTATGGATCATGATCATTTATTTGTTTATGAACGTCATTATAAGAATCAACAATGGCTAGTAATTGCGAATTTCTCAGCATCGGCGGTTGATTTGCCAGAAGGATTGACTAGCGAAGGTCGTGTTGTGATTCAAACAGGCACAGTGGAAAATAATACGATAAGCGGGTTTGGTGCAATTGTAATCGAAACAAACGCGTAAAATAAATTGAGTGGATGCGTTTATATGGCGAAACAAAAAAAGTTTATGAAGATTTATGAGGCGTTGAAAGAAGATATATTAAACGGGCAGATTCAATATGGTGAACAAATTCCGTCTGAACATGATTTGGTGCAATTGTACCAGTCATCTCGAGAGACCGTGCGTAAGGCATTAGATTTGTTGGCATTAGACGGCATGATTCAAAAGATTCATGGTAAAGGGTCACTTGTCATTTATCAGGAGGTTACAGAGTTTCCATTTTCTGAACTTGTGAGTTTTAAAGAAATGCAAGAAGAAATGGGCGTCGCATATTTAACTGAAGTTGTTCTGAATGAGGTTGTTGAAGCGCATGAAGTTCCAGAAGTTCAACATGCTTTAAACATCAATTCTAGTGAATCCCTCATTCATATTGTTAGAACTCGTCGGCTTAACCAACATGTGAAGATTGTTGATGAAGATTATTTTCTAAAGTCGATTGTTTCAGATATAGGTAATGATGTTGCGAGTGATTCTATTTATGATTATTTGGAAAAGGTATTAAATCTTAATATTAGTTATTCAAGTAAGTCTATTACTTTTGAACCGTTTGATGAACAAGCATATCAATTGTTTGGTGATGTATCGGTGGCTTATTCAGCAACAGTTCGAAGTATTGTGTATTTAGAAAATACAATGCCGTTTCAATATAATATTTCAAAACATCTTGCAAATGAATTTAAATTTAACGACTTCTCAAGACGTCGTATAAAGTAAACAATGATATAAATGATTTATACTTGCAATTAACTATTAAAATATAGTAATATATATCTTGCCGTGCTAGGTGGGGAGGTAGCGGTTCCCTGTACTCGAAATCCGCTTTATGCGAGGCTTAATTCCTTTGTTGAGGCCGTATTTTTGCGAAGTCTGCCCAAAGCACGTAGTGTTTGAAGATTTCGGTCCTATGCAATATGAACCCATGAACCATGTCAGGTCCTGACGGAAGCAGCATTAAGTGGATCATCATATGTGCCGTAGGGTAGCCGAGATTTAGCTAACGACTTTGGTTACGTTCGTGAATTACGTTCGATGCTTAGGTGCACGGTTTTTTATTTTTTAAATATTAAACCGATTATTAAGAGTTGAAAATATATATTTATTTATAGAAGCTACTTTCTTGAAGACAATTCAGCGTATTATACGTGGAACATGTTTGTGGGAAGTAGCTTTTTTATATGTGAAGTTTGATTCAAGTGAACTCGATGTGCAGTTTGAATGATTTTTGTGTCAATGAAAAGTAAGAAGTTATAATTTGATGATAAAGAAATGATGGTGAAATGAGGGGGAGTATCTTACAATAGAATTATTAATGAGATACGTTATGATTATTGACAATCAAATGCCTACGGAGGACATATGCAAATATATTTAAGTACTTTAACAGAGTTAGATTATGATAAATCTTTAAATAGTATTGAAGAAAGTTTTGATGATAATCCTGAAACGAGTTGGCAAGCACGTGCGAAAGTAAAACATTTAAGAAAATCTCCTTGCTATAATTTTGAATTAGAAGTAATAGCGAAAAATGAAAATAACGATGTCGTTGGACACGTTTTATTAATTGAAGTAGAAATTAATAGTGATGATAAGACGTATTATGGTTTGGCGATTGCCTCTTTATCAGTTCATCCTGAATTACGTGGACAAAAATTAGGTCGTGGCTTGGTTCAAGCAGTAGAAGAGCGTGCCAAAGCACAAGAGTATAGTACGGTTGTTGTAGACCATTGTTTTGACTACTTTGAAAAGTTGGGTTATCAAAATGCTGCTGAGCATGACATTAAATTAGAATCTGGTGATGCACCGTTACTTGTAAAATATTTATGGGATAATTTGACGGATGCACCACACGGAATCGTAAAATTTCCAGAACATTTTTATTAATTGTTCAATTAAGAAGTAAAGGTATTATCATGCTATAATGAGAGGTAATTGTTTATGGAGGTGCTAACTTGAATTATCAAGCCTTATATCGTATGTACAGACCCCAAAGTTTCGAGGATGTCGTCGGACAAGAACATGTCACGAAGACATTGCGCAATGCGATTTCGAAAGAAAAACAGTCGCATGCTTATATTTTTAGTGGTCCGAGAGGTACGGGGAAAACGAGTATTGCCAAAGTGTTTGCTAAAGCAATCAACTGTCTAAATAGCACTGATGGAGAACCTTGTAATGAATGTCATATTTGTAAAGGCATTACGCAGGGGACTAATTCAGATGTGATAGAAATTGATGCTGCTAGTAATAATGGCGTTGATGAAATAAGAAATATTAGAGACAAAGTTAAATATGCACCAAGTGAATCGAAATATAAAGTTTATATTATAGATGAGGTGCACATGCTAACAACAGGTGCTTTTAATGCCCTTTTAAAGACGTTAGAAGAACCTCCAGCACACGCTATTTTTATATTGGCAACGACAGAACCACATAAAATCCCTCCAACAATCATTTCTAGGGCACAACGTTTTGATTTTAAAGCAATTAGCCTAGATCAAATTGTTGAACGTTTAAAATTTGTAGCAGATGCACAACAAATTGAATGTGAAGATGAAGCCTTGGCATTTATCGCTAAAGCGTCTGAAGGGGGTATGCGTGATGCATTAAGTATTATGGATCAGGCTATTGCATTTGGTGATGGTACGTTAACATTGCAAGATGCGTTGAATGTCACAGGTAGCGTACATGATGAAGCGTTGGATCACTTGTTTGATGATATTGTACAAGGTGACGTACAAGCATCTTTTAAAAAATACCATCAGTTTATAACAGAGGGTAAAGAAGTGAATCGCCTAATAAATGATATGATTTATTTTGTCAGAGATACGATTATGAATAAAACATCTGAGAAAGATACTGAGTATCGAGCACTGATGAACTTAGAATTAGATATGTTATATCAAATGATTGATCTTATTAATGATACATTAGTGTCGATTCGTTTTAGTGTGAATCAAAACGTTCATTTTGAAGTGTTGTTAGTAAAATTAGCTGAGCAGATTAAGGGTCAACCACAAGTGATTGCGAATGTAGCTGAACCAGCACAAATTGCTTCATCGCCAAACACAGATGTATTGTTGCAACGTATGGAACAGTTAGAGCAAGAACTAAAAACACTAAAAGCACAAGGAGTGAGTGTCGCTCCTGCTCAAAAATCTTCGAAAAAGCCTGCGAGAGGCATACAAAAATCTAAAAATGCATTTTCAATGCAACAAATTGCAAAAGTGCTAGATAAAGCGAATAAGGCAGATATCAAATTGTTGAAAGATCATTGGCAAGAAGTGATTGATCATGCCAAAAACAATGATAAAAAATCACTCGTTAGTTTATTGGAAAATTCGGAACCTGTGGCGGCAAGTGAAGATCACGTACTTGTGAAATTTGAGGAAGAGATCCATTGTGAAATCGTCAATAAAGACGACGAGAAACGTAGTAGCATAGAAAGTGTTGTATGTAATATCGTTAATAAAAACGTTAAAGTTGTTGGTGTACCATCAGATCAATGGCAAAGAGTTCGAACGGAGTATTTACAAAATCGTAAAAACGAAGGTGATGATATGCCAAAGCAACAAGCGCAACAAACAGATATTGCTCAAAAAGCAAAAGATCTTTTCGGTGAAGAAACTGTACATGTGATAGATGAAGAGTGATACATGACAAGCGATATAATCGTATGTATAATGAAAGAAACATCATTTTATTGATAAATATTTATTGATTTTCAAGGAGGAAATGGAATATGCGCGGTGGCGGAAACATGCAACAAATGATGAAACAAATGCAAAAAATGCAAAAGAAAATGGCTCAAGAACAAGAAAAACTTAAAGAAGAGCGTATTGTAGGAACAGCTGGCGGTGGCATGGTTGCAGTTACTGTAACTGGTCATAAAGAAGTTGTCGACGTTGAAATCAAAGAAGAAGCTGTAGACCCAGATGATATTGAAATGCTACAAGACTTAGTGTTAGCAGCTACTAATGAAGCGATGAATAAAGCTGATGAGCTTACTCAAGAACGTTTAGGTAAACATACTCAAGGCTTAAACATCCCTGGAATGTGATCATAGATGCATTATCCAGAACCTATATCAAAACTTATTGATAGCTTTATGAAATTGCCAGGCATTGGTCCAAAGACAGCCCAACGTCTGGCTTTTCATACCTTAGATATGAAAGAAGACGATGTTGTTCAGTTTGCCAAAGCATTAGTAGATGTTAAGAGAGAATTAACATATTGTAGCGTATGTGGTCACATTACTGAAAATGATCCATGTTATATTTGTGAAGATAAGCAAAGAGATCGTTCAGTTATTTGTGTTGTGGAAGATGACAAAGATGTCATAGCTATGGAAAAAATGAGAGAATACAAAGGTTTATATCACGTTTTACATGGGTCTATTTCGCCTATGGATGGCATTGGACCAGAAGATATTAATATTCCTTCATTGATTGAACGCTTAAAAAGCGATGAAGTTAGCGAATTAATCTTAGCTATGAACCCGAACTTAGAGGGGGAATCTACAGCCATGTATATTTCTAGATTAGTTAAGCCTATAGGTATCAAAGTGACGAGATTAGCACAAGGGTTATCGGTAGGTGGCGATTTAGAGTATGCTGACGAAGTAACTTTATCTAAAGCAATCGCAGGTAGAACAGAAATGTAATGTCTTCTATTAAACATTTTTGAATTTAATACTATAGTAAGAAAAGTCACAGTGTAATCATTGTGGCTTTTTTTATGCTGTGGTGTGATGTACTACTTTATTTGCGGTGTGGCGGTGGTATGGTTTACCTAGTTTTACTGAGGGATGGGTAATCTTTAGGAAGCAAGCCGTTGGTTGTGATTTGTTACTTCTAATAGTAATGATGTGAATTGGATTATCGAATTAGATCTACGGTTATGGTGTGTTGGTGCTATTAATTTGATAAATGCGGTTGATGGTTAATGACTATGCAAATGAAATTCTTTTGTAATTGAAATGATAGATGCTGGCTTAGTAGTTGTACTTCTTTGGTCTAAAGTTTATTAAATCAGCCTGTATAGCGGTGTTTTGAGAGGTTATTTAAAACTTGTAAATTTATTTTTAATTTCTGGTAAAAAAATAACGTTCTGTTTTGCGGTTTTTTTGATTGATATGGTTAGAGAAAAATCTGTTTCTTGTTCTAAAAAACGTACTATTTATAAGTGGGGATTTTTTAAGTTCGATTTTTAGGATAAGGGCGTTCAGTACAGATGACAAAGGTGTAATTTTTACTGTTGTTAAGCAGTTTGAAAGCCTGTATAGTATTTATTTGTTGAGGCAAACAAAACAACTCAACTTAAGAAATAACTTGAATTACTAACGAAAATTAATTTTAAAAAGTTGTTGACTTAAATGTTAATAAAATGTATAATTAATTCTTGTCGGTAAGAAAAATGAACATTGAAAACTGAATGACAATATGTCAACGTTAATTCCAAAAAACGTAACTATAAGTTACAAACATTATTTAGTATTTATGAGCTAATCAAACATCATAATTTTTATGGAGAGTTTGATCC
>NZ_JACVZM010000021.1:0-9854 GCF_017151935.1 Staphylococcus sp. EG-SA-14
ACATTCATATGTCTGGTGACTATAGCAAGGAGGTCACACCTGTTCCCATGCCGAACACAGAAGTTAAGCTCCTTAGCGTCGATGGTAGTCGAACTTACGTTCCGCTAGAGTAGAACGTTGCCAGGCAGTTTTAAATCGGAGAATTAGCTCAGCTGGGAGAGCATCTGCCTTACAAGCAGAGGGTCGGCGGTTCGAACCCGTCATTCTCCACCATTTATTCTTACATATTGCCGGCCTAGCTCAATTGGTAGAGCAACTGACTTGTAATCAGTAGGTTGGGGGTTCAAGTCCTCTGGCCGGCACCATGGAAGAGCCATTAGCTCAGTTGGTAGAGCATCTGACTTTTAATCAGAGGGTCAGAGGTTCGAATCCTCTATGGCTCACCATTTGCGGGTGTGGCGGAATTGGCAGACGCACTAGACTTAGGATCTAGCGCCTTACGGCGTGGGGGTTCGACTCCCTTCACCCGCATATGCAGAAGTAGTTCAGCGGTAGAATACAACCTTGCCAAGGTTGGGGTCGCGGGTTCGAATCCCGTCTTCTGCTCCATTTTTATAGTGCCGGGGTGGCGGAACTGGCAGACGCACAGGACTTAAAATCCTGCGGTGAGTGATCACCGTACCGGTTCGATTCCGGTCCTCGGCACCATTTTCAATAAAAACATATGCGCCCGTAGCTCAATTGGATAGAGCGTTTGACTACGGATCAAGAGGTTATGGGTTCGACTCCTATCGGGCGCGTTAATTATACGGGAAGTAGCTCAGCTTGGTAGAGCACTTGGTTTGGGACCAAGGGGTCGCAGGTTCGAATCCTGTCTTCCCGATATACTGTAATTATTATGGGGGCTTAGCTCAGCTGGGAGAGCGCCTGCTTTGCACGCAGGAGGTCAGCGGTTCGATCCCGCTAGTCTCCACCATATTATTTACAAACTATATAAGGCGGTGTAGCTCAGCTGGCTAGAGCGTACGGTTCATACCCGTGAGGTCGGGGGTTCGATCCCCTCCACCGCCACTATTTATTAGTTGTAAAATTATATTTAGGACCTTTAGCTCAGTTGGTTAGAGCTAACGGCTCATAACCGTTCGGTCGCAGGTTCGAGTCCTGCAAGGTCCATATAATTTTGGAGGAATACCCAAGTCCGGCTGAAGGGATCGGTCTTGAAAACCGACAGGGGCTTAACGGCTCGCGGGGGTTCGAATCCCTCTTCCTCCGTTTTACTAATGGTCTCGTAGTGTAGCGGTTAACACGCCTGCCTGTCACGCAGGAGATCGCGGGTTCGATTCCCGTCGAGACCGCCATTTAATTTTATAATTAATAGCGATTTACCTATAATAATGGAGGAATACCCAAGTCCGGCTGAAGGGATCGGTCTTGAAAACCGACAGGGCCTTAACGGGCCGCGGGGGTTCGAATCCCTCTTCCTCCGCCATTATTTTTTATTATCGCGGGATGGAGCAGTTCGGTAGCTCGTCGGGCTCATAACCCGAAGGTCGGTGGTTCAAATCCGCCTCCCGCAATATTTTATAGGTCTCGTAGTGTAGCGGTTAACACGCCTGCCTGTCACGCAGGAGATCGCGGGTTCGATTCCCGTCGAGACCGCCATCATTACATTTTTATTATGGTTCAGTAGCTCAGTTGGTAGAGCAATGGATTGAAGCTCCATGTGTCGGCAGTTCGACTCTGTCCTGAACCATTTCTTAGCCGGCCTAGCTCAATTGGTAGAGCAACTGACTTGTAATCAGTAGGTTGGGGGTTCAAGTCCTCTGGCCGGCACCATTTATGGAGGGGTAGCGAAGTGGCTAAACGCGGCGGACTGTAAATCCGCTCCTTCGGGTTCGGCAGTTCGAATCTGCCCCCCTCCATTTATTATTTTTAATAGGGGCATAGTTCAACGGTAGAATAGAGGTCTCCAAAACCTTTGGTGTGGGTTCGATTCCTACTGCCCCTGCCATGGCGGCTGTGGTGAAGTGGTTAACACATCGGATTGTGGTTCCGACATTCGAGGGTTCGATCCCCTTCAGCCGCCCTTATTATTAATGGGCTATAGCCAAGCGGTAAGGCAACGGACTTTGACTCCGTCACTCGTTGGTTCGAATCCAGCTAGCCCAGTTATTGGCGGCATAGCCAAGTGGTAAGGCAGAGGTCTGCAAAACCTTTATCACCGGTTCAAATCCGGTTGCCGCCTCCAGGTTTATGCGGGAGTAGTTCAACTTTTAGAACACGTTCCTTCCCGGAACGAGGTATAGGTGCAAATCCTATCTTCCGCTCCATAATTTAATAATAATGCGGGAGTATTTCAACTCTTAGAATACATTCCTTCCTGGAATGAGGTATAGGTGTAAATCCTATCTTCCGCTCCATAATTTAATATTTGCGAGAGTAGTTCAACTTTTAGAACACGTTCCTTCCCGGAACGAGGTATAGGTGTAAATCCTATCTTCCGCTCCATAATTGCTTCCAAAGGGAAGTTTTTTGTTTACCATTAAGCCGGTGTGGCGGAATTGGCAGACGCGCGGGACTCAAAATCCCGTTCCACTTGTGGAGTGTCGGTTCGACCCCGACCACCGGTATAATTAACTGTTATTTACATAACATAACGTATTAGAAACCTTGTAAAACAAGGTTTCTTTTTATTTCTCTCTATACAATACAAATAAAAGTGGACTCAAATGGCACACGCTTTAATAGACTCTATGTCAAATTGTAATGATGAGTTCAATATTGGAAGTTAAGCAACTATGCATTGTTTAACTTCTTTTTTTGGTATTACATTAATGATAATGATTATATTATCTGGGGTTATATATTTGTTTCAACTTTTCTAATAATATATTTGTAAAAGTGCTATTTTATTGTGCTTTATACCAAGTCGATTCAATTTATCTATCTTAATAGTAATATGGCTATTTTAATATTTACAATTTATTACATTATTAGTCACAGGATGTAATTAGTAGTATTTTAAGATTAGCATGACATTGATTAGTGAGTAGATTGTTTAAATTTACTTTATTCATTTTGTGGATTGTTATATTTAGATTAAATTAGCCAACTAATCATTGTTAAAGTTAATTTTCTATAATATGATGAGTTTAATGTTCAAATTGGAGGTCGTTTATGAGTAACGCAAATAATGCTGATAATAAACAGTTTTTCAGTAAGATTTTAAATTCTATTGGTGCTGGTGTTGTTATTGCACTTGTTCCGAATGCTCTATTAGGTGAAGTATTAAAAATATTTAAAAGTGGTAATGAAATTTTAGAATTAACGTATCAGTTAGTGATACTAATTCAATCATTTATGGCATTTATTATTGGGGTTTTAGCTGCTCATCAATTTAAATTTAATGGCGCAGGTGCTGCTATAGTAGGTACATCAGCTATGATTGGTTCAGGTGCTGTTGTATATAGTAATAATAGTTTTATGTTAAAAGGTATAGGTGACATTATAAATACGAGTTTGGTTGTTATTATTGCATGTCTTATATATATGGTATTACAAAACAAACTTGGATCTTTTGAATTAATTATATTACCAGTTTTAGTACCTATCGTTAGTGGGGGTATCGGTCTAATCACATTACCTTACATTCGAAAAATTACTCAAGCAATTGGAAATGTAATTCATTCTTTTACAGACTTAAATCCGTTGTTAATGTCTATACTTATTAGTGTGGCATTTTCATTATTAATGGTAACACCAATATCGTTAGTAGCGATTGCAACTGCGATTAGTTTAAACGGACTAGGAAGTGGAGCAGCAAACCTAGGTATAGTGGCTGCCTGTGTTACTTTCTTATTTGGCTCATTGCGTGTCAATTCTATTGGTGTAAATGCAGTTTTACTCATAGGAGCTGCAAAAATGATGATCCCAGTTTACTTGAAAAATTTAATTATTTCGATACCATTGACTATAAATGGAATAATTACTGGAATCATTGCTTACGTTCTTCAGGTTAAAGGAACACCATTGTCTGCTGGATTTGGATATACAGGATTAGTTGGCCCAATAAATGCATTTAACCGAATGTCAGGTGATTCAACAATGAATATTATTTTATTAGCACTTGGTTATTTTGTCATACCATTTGTATCGGCATTTATTGTTCATGAATTGTGTAAAAAATTCATTCCTATATATTCTAATGATATTTATAAATTTGAAGTTCCAAAACAATAATTTATAGCTTGATGACAAGAATAAGTTTTAATATATGATAAATATAGGCGTTACTGTCAATAAGATATTGATAGTAGCGCTTTTTTGATTGATTTTAAAATGTGAGATTTGTTCACGTATAATAGCGGATTTTTTATGTACAGTCTTTTAAAAAGAAGCTTTTCTTTATATTGATAAAAATACATTTATAAAACACTATTGCATCAAAATGTATTAATATGTATAATTATGAATATTAATTAGGGAGGGCTGTATAAATGAAGTGTTTAATTAGGTTTATATTAGTATTAGGGTTGTTAATTAGCAGTGCTATGGTGTATATCAATCCCACAGCACATGCTGAACAAGATCAAACATGGGAGAAGATTAAAGAACGCGGTGAACTTAGAGTGGGTCTTTCTGCAGATTATGCACCAATGGAATTTGAGCATACAGTTAATGGTAAGACTGAGTATGCAGGTGTAGATATTGATTTAGCTAAAAAAATTGCGAAAGATAATAATTTAAAATTAAAAATCGTCAATATGTCATTTGATAGTTTGTTAGGAGCTCTTAAAACTGGAAAAATTGATATTATTATTTCCGGAATGACTTCAACGCCTGAACGTAAGAAGCAAGTTGATTTTTCAGATTCATATATGATGACTAAAAATATCATGCTTGTAAAGAAAGATAAAGTTAATGAATATAAAGATATCAAAGACTTTAATAATAAAAAAGTAGGGGCACAAAAGGGAACTGAACAAGAAAAAATCGCTCAAACCGAAATTGAAAATGCATCTATTACTTCATTAAGCCGTTTACCAGACGTTATATTAGCATTGAAAAGTGGAAAGGTTGAAGGTGCTGTAGTTGAAAAACCTGTAGCAGAAGCATATTTAAAACAAAATCCTAAATTAGGAATTTCCAATGTGAAATTTAATGAAGAAGAAAAAGATACAGTGATAGCTGTGCCAAAAGATTCACCAAAATTATTGTCACAAATTAATAAAACGATTAAAGAGGTTAAAGATAAAGGATTAATCGATAAATATATGACTAATGCTGCAAATGCGATGAATGATGACAGTGGTTTTATTTCTAAGTATGGTAGTTTTTTCTTGAAAGGAATTAAGATTACAATATTAATTTCACTTATTGGTGTTGCATTAGGTTCTATTTTAGGTGCATTCGTTGCGTTAATGAAATTAAGTAAAATAAAAATTATTTCATGGATTGCTTCTATCTATATCGAAATATTAAGAGGAACACCAATGTTAGTTCAAGTATTTATCGTATTCTTTGGTATAACTGCTGCATTAGGACTAGACATTTCAGCTCTTGTTTGTGGAACAATTGCATTAGTTATTAATTCCTCAGCTTACATTGCTGAAATTATTCGTGCAGGTATAAATGCTGTTGATAAAGGCCAAATGGAAGCCGCACGTAGTCTAGGTTTGAATTATAGACAAACGATGAAAAGTGTAATTATGCCACAAGCAATTAAAAATATTTTACCAGCTTTAGGTAATGAATTTGTCACTTTAATTAAAGAATCATCTATTGTGTCAACAATTGGAGTTGGCGAAATTATGTTTAATGCACAAGTGGTTCAAGGTATTTCATTTGACCCATTCACACCATTACTAGTGGCAGCAGCATTATACTTTGTCTTAACATTTGTACTTACACGCATTATGAACATGATTGAAGGGAGATTGAATGCCAGTGATTAAAATAAACAATCTTAATAAAGTTTTTGGAGATAATGAAGTTTTAAAAGATATCAATCTTGAAATCAATCAAGGGGAAGTAGTAGCAATAATAGGTCCATCTGGTAGTGGTAAAAGTACATTGTTAAGATGTATGAATTTATTAGAAGTACCCACTAAAGGTCAAGTGATTTTTGAAGGTAATGACTTAACGGAAAAAGGGACACAAGTAGATAAACTACGTCAAAAAATGGGTATGGTATTTCAAAACTTCAACCTATTTCCACATAAAAAAGTTGTCGATAATATTATTTTAGCTCCTAAATTATTAAAGAAAGATAATAACGATGAATTACATAAGGAAGCATTGTCGTTATTAGATAAAGTGGGATTAAAAGAAAAAGCAGATGTATATCCGAATCAATTATCAGGTGGTCAAAAGCAAAGGGTAGCAATTGCAAGAGCTTTAGCAATGCATCCAGATGTTATTTTATTCGATGAACCAACTTCAGCATTAGATCCTGAGGTAGTTGGTGATGTATTAAAAGTAATGAAAGACCTAGCCAAAGAAGGTATGACCATGGTGGTTGTGACACATGAAATGGGATTTGCCAAAGATGTAAGTGACAAAGTTATATTTATGGCAGATGGCGTTGTCGTAGAGTCAGGCACACCAGTCGAAATATTTGAACAACCGCAACATGAAAGAACACAAAATTTCTTAGCAAGAGTATTATAACAACCTAACGAAGCTTGAATATATGATGCGCACCACAAAGTTATATCATATATTCAAGCTTTTTATTATTAAAATTATGTGAAATGAAACCTCAATATGAATAATGGTTGTGTTAAAATAACATAGTATTATTTAATGGGGGGCATACGATTGGATACAAAGCAGTTAAAGCAAGATATCATTGACTATGCATATACAATTGGTATCGACAGTATTGGATTTACTACTGCCGATCCCTTTGATGAATTGAAGCAAAAGCTAGAAGCATATCATGCAAATGGTTATGCCTCAGGATTTGAAGAATCTGATATTGCTTTACGAACGGAGCCTAAATTATCCTTACCAACAGCAAGGTCAATCATAGCAATTGCAGTTGGTTATCCTAACAAACTGAAAGGTGCACCTAAGAGTGTTAGAGGTGATCGCAGAGGCTTATTTGCTAGAGCATCGTGGGGTCAAGATTATCATACAATTATGCGTAAACGATTAGACATGTTAGCTTCATTTATTGAATCTAAAGTTCCAGATGTTGAAATAAAATCTATGGTAGATACGGGTGTATTATCAGATAGGGCAGTAGCAGAACGTGCAGGTTTAGGATTTGTTGGTCGTAATGGCTTTGTCATCAATCCTAAACTAGGAACATGGACATACCTCGGTGAAATGTTAGTCAGTATACCTTTTGAACCTGATGATCCATTATTAGATAGCTGTGGTGATTGTACAATTTGTGTTGATCGTTGTCCAACAAGTGCATTAGTTGGAAATGGCCAATTAAATAGTCAGAAATGCATTAGTTTTTTAACGCAAACAAAAGGCTATATGCCTGACCAATATCGTTATAAAATTGGGAATAGATTATATGGTTGCGATACGTGTCAACAAGTTTGTCCGAAAAATAGAGGTATTAATACCGAACAAGATGACATTATTTTGGAACCAGAAATTTTAAAGCCAAGATTAGTACCTTTACTACGTATGTCTAATAAAGAATTCAAACAAACATATGGTCACCTTGCAGGTGCTTGGCGTGGTAAAAAACCGATACAACGAAATGCTATTTTAGCATTGGCGCATTTTAATGAAGTGGATGCAATTCCAGAATTGAAAAAAGTTGCAATAACAGATGAAAGACCGATGATTCGAGCAACTGCTTATTGGGCCATTGGTCAAATTCTTGGGGAAGAAGCAAGAGATTTTATCAATGCTAATTATGATCAAGAGGATGCAGAAGTTCAGAATGAAATGATAAAAGGATTAGACACAAGGAGAGAATAGTAATATGACAAATCATATCGTTTTATATCAACCAGAAATCCCAGCTAATACTGGTAACATTGCACGTACGTGTGCAGGTACAAACACACATTTACATTTAATTAAACCTCTTGGATTTAGAACTGATGATAAAATGTTAAAAAGAGCCGGTTTAGATTATTGGGAATTTGTGAATATTACGTATCATGATAGTATTGAAGCATTTTTTGAAGCCACAAATGGCGAGTATTACTTATTAACAAAATTTGGTAAAAAGACTTATAGTGATTTTGATTTTTCAAATCATGACAAAGATTTTTACTTCATTTTTGGAAAAGAGACGACAGGATTACCAGACTGGGTGAAAGAGAAATATCAAGACACAGCATTAAGAATTCCTATGAGTGAACATATTCGTTCATTAAATTTATCAAATACTGCTGCGTTGTTAATTTATGAAGCGTTACGTCAACAAGATTTTCCAGGATTGAATTAAAATTCGTCTATTTTCATTATAAAATGATGCTTAAGTGCTATATTTAGAGTATAAGCATGTTAAACTTAAATGGTTTGATATATTGAAAGTTAGGGTATAATAATTATTAATATCGCCGTTTTTATGTAAAATGCAAACTAAGAGGAGTGTAGAAATCATGGCAATGAACTTTAAAGTCTTTGACAATAGTCAACTTGTAGCAGAATATGCTGCTGATATTATTAGAAAGCAATTTAACAATAATCCTACTACAATTGCAGGTTTTCATTTAGATACAGATCAAGCGCCAGTTCTAGATGAATTAAAGAAAAATGTTGAAAAACATGCTGTTGATTTTAGCCAAATAAATATTTTAGATTATGACGATAAAAAATCATATTTCGAAGCGTTAGGTGTACCAGCAGGTCAAGTTTATCCAATTGCTTATGAAAAAGATGCAATCGAATTAATCGCTGATAAGATTAAAACTAAAGAAAATAAAGGGAAATTAACATTACAAGTTGTTTCTATCGATGAGCAAGGTAAGTTAAATGTTAGTATTCGTCAAGGACTAATGGAAGCAAGAGAAATTTTCTTAGTAGTGACAGGTGCTAATAAACGAGATGTAGTTGAAAAATTATATCAAGAAAATGGTAAAACAAGCTTCGAACCAGCCGATTTAAAAGCACATAGAATGGTAAATGTTATTCTTGATAAAGAAGCGGCTGCAGGTTTACCTGAAGATGTTAAAGCTTACTTTACGTCACGCTTTGCTTAATTAAAAATCTGTGAGGTATTGATTATGTCTAAAGACAAAGATCCAAAATTAAATTATCATGAAGAAGAAAACAGTATGGTAACGGATTTTGAAGATTTAAAAGAATTAGGTAAAGAAATGGAACAAATTTCTGATCAAAATGATCAAGAAAAGAATTCTGAAGAAGACAGTCAGTAAAGTATTATAATTGTGTAATATTCAGCTATTTATCATGTAAACAATGAATAGTATAGAACCTATATCAAATAGGATTGATAATCTTGAATATGAAGTTAGGTAGCATTTTGTTACCTAGCTTTTTTATTATATTCATAGAAGCTGACTTTCCGCCAGCTTTTGTGTTTGTGGCCCGTTTCCCCAACTTGCATCGTCTGTAGAAATTGAGGATCCAATTTTTCTATGTTGTGGCCCCGCCAACTTGCATGTTATTTTAAGCTGACTTTCTGCCAGTTTCAGTGTTGGGGCTGTTTCCCCAACTTACATTGTTTGTAGAAATTGAGGATCCAATTTTTCTATGTTGTGGCCCCGCCAACTTGCACGTTATTGTAAGCTGACTTTCCGCCAGCTTCTGAGTTTGTGGCCCGTTTCCCCAAATTGCACTGTTTGTAGAAATTAGAAATCCGATTTCACTATTTTGGGGCCTCGCCAACTTACATGTTATTTTAAGCTGACTTTCCGCCAGCTTCTGAGTTTGTGGCCCGTTTCCCCAACTTACATTGTTTGTAGAAATTGAGG
>NZ_JACVZM010000021.1:9864-50928 GCF_017151935.1 Staphylococcus sp. EG-SA-14
GAAATTAGAAATCCGATTTCACTATTTTGGGGCCTCGCCAACTTACATGTTATTTTAAGCTGACTTTCCGCCAGCTTCTGAGTTTGTGGCCCGTTTCCCCAACTTACATTGTTTGTAGAAATTGAGGATCCAATTCCACTATGTTGGAGCTCCGCCAACTTGCATGAAATAGAAGCTGACTTTCCGCCAGCTTCTGAGTTTGTGGCCCGTTTCCCCAAATTGCACTGTTTGTAGAAATTAGAAATCCGATTTCACTATTTTGGGGCCTCGCCAACTTACATGTTATTTTAAGCTGACTTTCCGCCAGCTTCTGAGTTTGTGGCCCGTTTCCCCAACTTACATTGTTTGTAGAAATTGAGGTTCCAATTCCACTATGTTGGAGCTCCGCCAACTTGCATGAAATAGAAGCTGACATTCCGAAGCCTCTATGTTGTGGACTGCAGTCAACTACTGCCAATATAACTTTGTAAAGCATAAAACATTGATTTGTGTACCAGACATAGTAATATATCAAAAGTTCAATTTTAAATATTAAAACACCATTTAAACGGAATTGATAATTAATTACTCCAGACATAATTGAAAGAAGTCATCTATCAGTATTATTTTTAATGAAATCATTAAACCGCGTTTCTTAATATGCCAAGATTATGATATGCTATTGAAGAATGAAATTAGAGGAGATTTATATATTTATGTTAGGAAAATACTGGATTCAATTATTGATAGCAACAGTTATTATAAGTTTAATATCAATTAAAGCTTTTCCATTGGCAATTGGGGCATTATATTTACCTGTTATTTTCAAAGTAATAAAATTACAACTCAATTTATCAAAAGGATTAATTGATGATGTTAATGCGCAAACATTCATTAAAAGTAATCAATCAGGTATTGTAATCAGTGTAATTTGTTGTTTATTAATAACAGCAATATTGTATTATACACTTGATGGGTTTTATGCGAGTTTAACAGGAGTTTTAGGTACGCTTGTTGCTCTAAATCCATATACGACAATTGTTAGTGCTGTATTATATATACTTACAGCTATTGCTACGGTTGAAGCTACTAAAACAAAGTATCGTAATTAAACTTAGTTCAATAATAACTAAATAATGATAGATAACACACTAATCGTATGACCGTATCACTGTAATAAAGGGTGAACACGTGCGATTAGTGTATTTTTATTTCAAATTATGAAAACGTTTTAATCATAAATTGCTCAATTAAATTATTTAATGATATACTACAGTTAAATAAACAGTGATAAGGGGAGAAATTGAATGTCAGTAAGAATTGAACATGATACTTTTGGAGAAATAGAAGTACCTGCAGATAAATATTGGGGTGCTCAAACAGAAAGAAGTAAACGTAATTTCCCAGTTGGTAAAGAGCGTATGCCAATCGAAGTAGTTTATGGTTTTGCACAACTAAAGCGTGCAGCAGCAATAGCTAATTTTGATTTAGGAAAATTAAGCGAGGCAAAGAAAGATGCCATTGTATATGCATGTGATCAAATTTTATCAGGTGAATTAGATGAACACTTCCCACTAGTTGTATGGCAAACAGGAAGCGGTACACAAAGTAATATGAATGTGAACGAAGTAGTAAGTTATGTTGCTAATATGTATTTAAAAGATCATCAAAGTGATGAAAGTATCCACCCAAATGATGATGTAAATAAATCTCAAAGTTCGAATGATACATTCCCAACTGCTATGCACGTTGCATTATATCAAGAGGTTGAAACAAAATTAGAACCTGCATTAAAACTTTTAAGAAATACTTTGAAAGAAAAAGAAGATAAATTTGATTCAATTATTAAAATTGGTCGTACACATTTACAAGATGCAACGCCGATCAAACTAGGACAAGAGATTAGTGGCTGGCGTTATATGCTTGACCGTTGTGAAACAATGTTATCTGAATCTAAGAAGCACATTTTAAATCTTGCCATCGGTGGTACGGCTGTTGGTACTGGTATTAATGCGCATCCTGAATTTGGTGATAAAGTGGCACATTATATTTCAGAAAATACGGGTTATCCATTTGTATCTTCTGAAAATAAATTCCATGCATTAACAGCACATGATGAAGTAGTACAACTACATGGAACATTGAAGGCGCTAGCAGGAGACTTAATGAAAATTGCTAATGATGTGAGATGGTTGGCTTCAGGGCCACGAGCTGGTTTGGCAGAAATTTCTATCCCTGAAAATGAACCAGGTTCATCAATTATGCCTGGTAAAGTTAATCCTACACAATGTGAAATGTTAACAATGGTTGCAGTCCAAGTAATGGGTAATGATACAGTTGTTGGCTTCGCAAGTTCACAAGGTAACTTTGAATTGAATGTTTATAAACCAGTTATTATGCATAATACACTACAATCAATTTATCTTTTAGCTGATGGTATGGAAACATTTAATAACAATTGTGCAGTGGGCATTGAACCAATCGAAGAGAATATTGATAATTATTTAAATCAATCATTAATGTTAGTTACTGCATTAAATCCACATATTGGTTATGAAAAAGCAGCTCAAATTGCTAAGAAAGCCCATAAAGAAGGTTTAACTTTAAAAGAATCTGCAATTCAAACTGGATATGTTACAGAAGAACAATTTGAAGCATGGATTAAACCAGAAGATATGGTAGATCCTCATTAATTAAATATTAATATAAAATAAAGTTTGGGCATTACAGGTAGATGTAGTGTTCAAGCTTTATTTTTTGTCTATTTCAAATTGAACTTATAAGTCTGATTTGATATAGAGCCGTGAAAGAAAAAACTTTTCATGGAGTCCGTTTTATTATAGAACCTATTTTTTTTATGATGAATTGTTGTACATGTATTGGCCAAACAACCTGTGATAAAAATCTTATGATGTCATGTATTGTCCATAGATACACGTAACGCAGTTGAAAAAGACTACAAGTTATTATCCAAGGATGTTATAAAATGAATAATTACTAAAATATCAAAATATAAAATCCTAAGCATCGTAAAAAACAAAAAACCGAACATCTGAAAAAATTAATAATTTTCCATCTATCCGATTTAAGTTGATACTTGATTTAGTTACAATGCGGTATTGCATGTTTAAATATCATGCAAAACTAATCAAATTAGTCATCCAAAGAAACGGAAATGACTTCCTTAGTCAAGGGATGCACAAACTCTATTTTGTAACTTTCAAGTTCTAATTGTCTTAACGTTGAATCACCATATAAAGGATCACCAATAACAGGGTGACCAATTTCAGCTAAATGCACACGAATTTGATGAGTACGTCCAGTATCCAACTTGATTTCAAGTTGGCACACAGCTTCTTTTATCATTTTTGAAGTTAAAATGTGTGTAATTGCACGCTGTCCAGTAGGAGACACACGTCGTTTATTCGAATGGAATTTATCTTTACCAATTGGCATATCAATCGTTTGTGGTTTTAAAGGTAAAAGTGCCTTAACATTTGCTTTGTATATCCGCGTAATATCATTGTCTTCTAACATGCGATCAAGAATTTTTTTCATTAAAGGATTTTTAGCAACAATTAATAATCCTACTGTTTCCTGGTCCAGTCGATGAATTGGTTCGACATAGTCACTATCAATAGTGTAAATCACATGATTCATTAAAGTATTGCTTTCTTTTAAATCATTAGGGTGAGTCTTAACACCTTTAGGTTTCATTACGATTGCCATATCATCGTCTTCGTATTTAATTTGTGCATAACGATAACTTGGAACATAATTACTTTTTTCATCGATGGTTGGAACAAATACATCGTCGCCAGTATGCACTTTATCCATTAATCGCGCAGGTTTATCATTAATAGTAATATCTTTAGACATATTTAAATGATGTAAATCTTTTTTAGGTACCTTAAGTTGTTGGAAAATATCTCGTAAACTTAAGTCATTAAAGTTTTCTGGTATTTTAAATTTCATAAAATCCTCCTATAGTCTTTAATATCATATCACAAATCAGTTCTCCGAAATATAACTATTGAGTAATCAAGGCCATTTTATCATGTTCACGTCTAAGATTTAAAAATATAATAACTCAATGTATAATAGTTAATACACGTAAAAATGAATTGGAGCGATTTGATGGAACAAAGGACGCGACTAGCTTTATTAAAAGAGATTGCCGAATTTTTAAACGAAGAAACTGAAATGTATAGCATGACCCAAGGTGCGTTAAAATATTTAATTGAGGGCAGTAATTTCACGACAGGCTGGATATTTTTCATCAATAGCGTAGGTGAACATGAACTTGTATCACATGTGGCTCTACCACAATCTTTGACAGCAGACCACTGTCACTATATTAAAGATGGATCTTGTTGGTGTGTGAAAGCATTTAATCAAGGTAGGCTAATGAAAGCGTCGAATATCGTCAATTGTTCTCGTATTAACTTAGCCTCTAAAGCATTTCCTAGCCAAAATGACAATATTACACATCATGCAACGGTACCACTTAAATCGGGTCAAGAACAATTCGGCATTTTAAATGTAGCGTCTCCAAATACTGAAATATATAGTGATGAAGATTTAGAGTTGCTAGAGTCTGTCGCATTTCAATTAGGGTCAGCCATCAAACGTATTTATTTAACAGACCGTGAAAAAGAAGCAGCAAAAATTAATGAACGTAATCGTTTAGCTAGAGATTTACATGATTCAGTAAATCAAATGTTATTTTCTGTAAAACTAACAGCACATGCTGCGTATGGCATGTCAAGCGAATCCATCGCTAAACAAGCATTCAAGACGATTGAGGAAACGAGTCAAAATGCCGTTAATGAAATGCGTGCATTGATTTGGCAACTTAAGCCAGTTGGACTTGAGCAAGGTTTAATTCATGCTTTGACAGCATATAGTAAATTAATGCATATACAATTAAATGTAAATGTAGAAGGTTTAATCGATTTATCTAATGAAATCGAAGAAAACATATATAGAGCATTACAAGAGTGTATTAATAATGTTAAGAAACATGCTGATACGAATAAAATGGATCTTACATTAAAACAAATGAACGATATACTATATATTGACGTGATTGATTATGGTCAAGGATTTGAGATCGATAATGTTCAGATAGCTTCATCACACGGTATTAATAACATAAAACAAAGAGTTAAATTATTAAGAGGTAAAGTGACCTTTCATTCTCAGCCAACAAAGGGTACACAAATACAATTCACAATTCCTATAAAATAGCTTGATTTAAGGAGATAACCCATGAACAAAGTAATATTAGTAGATGACCATTATATTGTGCGACAAGGATTGCGATTTTTATTATCCACGATTGAAAACATAGAAGTTTTACAAGACTTTGCAGATGGAGAAACATTTTTAGAATATTTAAAAGAGCATGAGCACCCTGATATTGTGCTATTAGATTTAGTGATGCCTGGCATGAATGGTATTGAAATTACGGAATATATTAAGGCACATTATCCGGATATTAAAGTTTTGGTATTAACAAGTTATGTTGATGATGAACATGTAATTTCAGCAATCAATAAAGGTGCTGATGGTTATGAAATGAAAGACGTTGAGCCTCAGCAATTAATTGAAACTATTAGACGAGTTATGAACGGTGAAAAAATGATACATCCTAAGGCACAAGATGTATTCGAAACAGTTAGCCAAAAACCACACTACACGAATAAGTTGTCAAAGAGAGAAATTGAAGTGTTACGTGAAATGGTTAAAGGTAAAACAAATAAAGAGATTGCAGAAACTTTATTTGTATCTGAAAAAACAATTAAAACACATGTCAGTCATATATTTAGTAAATTACAAGTTAGCGATCGTACACAAGCAGCAATTTATGCAATGGAAAATAAGTTGATTTAGAATGAGCTTTTAAATATTTGTCGAAAAATAGACAATTTTTAATCTGATTTTGATGAATTTTTTATAGCGATAGGGTTTATTATACAGTTTTCTTTGTAAATTTGATATCATTATAAAAGTGTAAGTTTTATCAAATCTAGTGATTGTGCATAAAATTTTACTTCATTTACTTTCGCTTCATTATAAAGTAAACTTAACTCTTGTTGACTTGATCAAAATTTAATACAAATGTGAAATTGACTCTTTTCATTTTATTAAAAATATATTAAGATGTAATCTGTGTTTCAAGAAATGTGTATTATTGCAATTTCTTGTGTCCGGATAAAATTCCCCAAACAGAAAGGTAGATAACAGAATGGATAGACAGAGTTTTACAGATTTAATTCAAACAAAATTTAAAATGGTTCGTATAGAGGCTGGTTATACGCAAGATACTATGGCGCAAACAATTGGACTTTCTAAAAAGACTTTAGTACAAATCGAAAAAGAGAGAGTATTACCAAACTGGACAACTTGTATTTCAATTTGTGCATTATTCAGAGACTCTGAAGTATTAAACAGTACATTTGGCTGTGATCCATTAGAAATCGTTCAAACAATTTCAAGAAATCACTGTGCATATCCAAACCATGCACCAACAAGTGATATTTATTGGAATAACATTGAGACTCGTAATGGGTACATTTTACAAAGTAACAAAGTAAGCAATATTTATCGTGTATTAAATCCAGATAACCAACCAATTTTCGGTACTTCTAAAATGAGAGAAGCTGAAACATACTTTAACAGAAATGCTAAAGAAGAATTAGTACATATCTAGGCCTATATACTTTTAATAAATAATAAAAGCGATGTAACACACCTGTTTCGATTGGTGAGGCATCGCTTTTTGTATGTAAACTAATAATAAATTGAGCAGAAAGTGAAATGATTAATGAATTAAAAAATAAAAATAGTGGTATAATGAATAACTATGTTGTCACAAAGGAGTCAAAATTATGAATGCACTATTTATTATCATATTTATGATTGTAGTAGGGGCGATAATTGGGGGCATTACTAATGTAATTGCAATTAGAATGCTGTTTCACCCCTTTAAACCATACTATATATTTAAATTTAGAGTCCCATTTACACCAGGTTTAATACCGAAAAGACGCGAAGAAATTGCAACTAAAATTGGCCAAGTGATTGAAGAGCATTTGCTTACAGAAACTTTAATTAATGAAAAATTAAAAAGCGAGCAATCACAGCAAGCAATAGAATCTATGATTCAACAGCAGTTACAAAAGTTGACGAAAGATCAATTGTCAATAAAACAAATTACTTCTCAAATCGATATTGATTTAGAACAAGTATTACAAACTAATGGAAATCAATATATTGAATCACAATTGAATAATTATTATACAAAGCATCAAAACCAAACAATAGCATCTTTATTGCCAAATCAACTTGTAACATTTTTAGATCAGCATGTAGATAACGCAACAGACTTATTATGTGATCGTGCAAGGAATTATTTATCATCTGCAAAAGGCACACAAGATATTAATGATATGTTGGATACTTTTTTCCATGAGAAAGGTAAGTTAATTGGTATGTTGCAAATGTTTATGACAAAAGAGAGCATTGCAGATCGCATTCAACAAGAACTTATACGTTTAACATCTCATCCTAAAGCAAGAACAATTGTGACATCGTTAATTACCAATGAATATCAAACTTTTAAAGATAAACCATTGAATGAACTGTTAGATGCATCGCAGTTTAATGAAATCGCTGAAAATCTATCAGTGTATGTAACAACATATGCAAGCAAACAAGCGAATAAGCCAGTGGTTACGTTAATGCCTCAATTCGTTGATTATTTAGAAGGTCAACTCTCTAGCAAATTAGCAAATTTAATCATTGAAAAATTATCGATTCACTTATCTACAATTATGAAAAAAGTGGATTTACGAGGATTAATTGAAGAACAAATTAATACGTTTGACTTAGATTATATTGAAAAATTAATTATAGAAATTGCTAACAAAGAACTAAAGTTGATTATGTCATTAGGTTTCATTTTAGGTGGTATTATTGGATTTTTCCAAGGTTTGGTTGCAATCTTTGTCTAAAAAAGCGAGATGTGGTAAAGTAATATCGAACGTTTTAATAAACATCACAACAAAGGAGTGCTATAACCATGGCAGTAAATTTATATGATTATGCAAATCAATTAGAACAAGCTTTAAGAGAAAGCGAAGAATACAAAGCAATCAAAGAAGCATTCGCTAATGTAAAAGCTAACGAAGAATCTAAAAAGTTATTCGACGAGTTCCGTGAAACTCAAATTAACTTCCAACAAAAACAAATGCAAGGTGAAGAAATTGCTGAAGAAGATTTACAAAAAGCGCAAGAACAAGCGCAAGCAATTGAAAAAGATGAAAACATCTCTGCATTAATGAATGCTGAACAAAAAATGAGTCAAGTATTCCAAGAAATCAACCAAATTATCGTTAAACCATTAGACGAAATTTACGCTGACTAATATTAAAATAATATTTTTCAATCCTTTAAATAGAGGAATAGACTGCCGACAGAGTCCGAGACTTTGTGGGTAGTTTTTTTAGTTTTGATAACGGAAGTTAGAGGCTCTCTGTCAAATTGGGCAGATGCGTTCAGTATCGGAATTTAGGCTACTAAACATGTCCTAGCTTTAGCTCAGAATGGACGACGGAAGCTGGGCAATCAAACATGGCTAGCTCTATGCCAAAACGGGCAGATGAGCTTGATAACGGAAGTTAGGCTAGTAAACGTGTCCTAACTTCCTTTTTGCATTTTGAAGTGTAAAGTTTTCAACATAATACTATTAGTTCGGTCATGTATCGGACTGATGGAAAAGCGTTTCACTTTTAATGACTCATTAAGAACGGCCTGAAAATGTTTGGCGTATTTAGTGCAATGATAGTTTTGACATTTAGTTTCTAATTGGTCATTACTGCCGAGCAAATCTAGTAGAGTAATCATGTAAATCTTTAATGTGTCAGTTGGTTCACTAGCGGTGTTAACAATTACGGAAATTGCATTTCCGACTGAAATTTTTGAAAAAAATCAACGCACGCTACAAATAAAATTTTAAACTGTTATAAATGTGTCTCAATTTCATATGTTCATCGACGATATGAAGCGTATTATGGTAAAATGAAGAAATAATAAACTTGTTAATAAATAAAACATCACGATTTGACTAAAGCACTTTATTATTGTGTAGATAATAATTTTTTAACGAAATAAAAATGGCGACTGGTTTTAATAAATCAGCTAATGAATCACTACACCTATAAGTATGAATATAGTGATTAGAATGCTTTGTATAGTTGGATTTTGCAAAATTGATGTTAGAACCTTTAATTAAGGAGATATGGATGTATGGTTAAATTTATTCATTGTTCGGATTTACATTTAGATAGTCCTTTCAAATCTAAGAGTCATATAAGCCCTAAAATTTTTGAGGATGTTCAAAAAAGTGCTTATGAAAGTTTTAAAAACATTGTAGATATTGCATTACAACAAGATGTTGATTTTGTAATTATCGCGGGTGATTTATTTGATAGTGAAAACAGAACATTACGTGCTGAAATTTTCTTAAAACAGCAATTTGAACGTTTACAAAATGAACAAATCTTTGTTTATGTTTGTCATGGTAATCACGACCCATTATCATCAAAGATTTCATCAAACTGGCCAGATAATGTTTCTGTATTTTCAAATAAAGTTGAGACGTATGAAGCAATTACTAAATCTGGTGAAACAATTTATATTCACGGATTTAGTTATGAAAATAGAGCAAGTTATGAGAACAAGATTGATGAATATCCATCAAGTCAAGGCCAAAAAGGCATACATATTGGTGTCTTGCATGGTACGTATAGTAAATCTTCAGTTAACGAAAGATATACCGAGTTCATTTTAGAAGATTTAAACAGTAAATTGTATCATTATTGGGCTTTAGGTCATATACATGAACGTCAACAATTAAGTGATATGCCTGTAATTAACTATTCAGGTAATATTCAAGGTAGACATTTTAATGAGCAAGGTGAAAAAGGTTGCTTATTAATCGAGGGTGACCACTTAAAATTAAAGACTAAATTTTATCCTACACAGTATATTAGATTTGAAGAAGCAACTATTGAAACGGATAAGACATCTAAGCAAGGTTTATACGAGGTCATTCAAAACTTTAAAGAACAAGTGAGAGAAGAAGGAAAAGCCTTTTATCGTTTAACGCTTGTTATTAATAGTGAGACATTAATTTCACCTCAAGATTTATTACAAGTTGAAGAAATGATTACAGATTATGAAGAAAACGAAAATCAATTTGTATATATTGATGAGTTAAAAATACAATATGCACAAAATGATGAGTCACCTTTAGTTAATGAATTTTCAGCGGAATTATTAGTCGATCAAACTGTTTTTGATAAAGCGATGTCAGATTTATATTTAAATCCAAGGGCATCTAAGTTCCTAGACGATTATGGAACATTCGACCATACAGCATTAGTTAATCGTGCTGAAGAAATATTAAAAGCTGAAATGAGAGGTGAACAAAATGATAATTAAATCACTTGAAATTTATGGTTACGGTCAATTTGTTCAACGTAAAATTGAATTTAATAAAAACTTCACTGAAATTTTTGGTGAAAATGAAGCGGGTAAATCGACGATTCAAGCATTCATCCATTCGATATTATTTGGTTTTCCAACTAAAAAGTCTAAAGAGCCAAGACTAGAACCACGTCTAGGTAACCAATACGGTGGTAAATTAGTACTTATTCTTGATGATGGCTTAGAGATTGAAGTTGAACGAATTAAAGGCAGTGCTCAAGGTGATGTGAAAGTATATTTACCTAATGGTGCTGTGCGTGATGATGCTTGGTTACAAAAGAAACTTAATTATATTTCTAAAAAGACATATCAAGGTATCTTTTCATTTGATGTACTAGGGCTTCAAGACATTCATAGAAATCTAAATGAAAAACAATTGCAAGATTATTTATTACAAGCAGGGGCTTTAGGATCAACTGAATTCACGTCAATGCGCGAAGTGATTAATCGTAAAAAAGATGAATTATATAAAAAATCAGGTAAAAATCCGATCATTAATCAACAAATTGAGCAATTAAAACAACTAGAAAGTCAAATTCGTGAAGAAGAAGCAAAGCTAGAAACATATCATCGCTTAGTAGATGATCGAGATAAATCATCACGTCGATTAGAGAATTTAAAGCATAATTTAAATCAATTATCAAAAATGCATGAAGAAAAACAAAAAGAGGTTGCTTTACATGATCATTCACAAGAATGGAAGTCTCTAGAACAACAGTTAAATATTGAGCCAATCACATTCCCAGAAAAAGGTGTGGATCGTTACGAAAAAGCGCGAGCGCATAAGCAATCGTTAGAAAGAGATATTGGTTTAAGAAATGAGCGTTTAGCTCAACTTAAAGAAGAAGCGACTCAATTAGAGCCAGTTAAACAATCTGATATTGACGCCTTCATTAGTTTGAATCAACAAGAAAATGAAATTAAAAATAAAGAATTTGAACTTACTGCAATCGAAAAGGATATTGCGAATAAACAACGTGATAAAGATGAATTGCAAGCAAATATTGGTTGGTCTGAAACGCATCATGACGTAGATAGTTCAGAGGCAATGAAAAGTTATGTCAGTGAGCAAATCAAGAATAAACAAGAACAAGCTGCATACATTAAACAATTAGAACGTAGTTTAGAAGAAAATAAAATCGAAGATAATGCGGTTCATAGCGAACTAGATTCTGTTGAAGAAAAAATAGTTCCTGAAGAGACTTTTGAAAAGAAAAAAGAATACTCACAACAAGTCATTGAATTAAACGAAAAAGAGAACTTGTATAGCAAATTGAAAGAACGTTTCGAAATTGAGCAACAAGAAAAACAAAAACGTCAAAAATTGTTACGAACAACGTTTATTCTTTTAACATTAGTAGGTATTGGTTTAACTGCCTTCTCATTTATTTCAAACAACATGTTGTTTGGTATTATTTTCGCAGTATTAACTTTAGTATTTGTTATCGGTATCATCATGTCTAAATCAAAAGAAGTAGATTATAGCGAGGCCATCACAGATGAAATCGAAGAAATTAAAGCACAACTAGCCATTTTAGATGAAAATTATGACTTAGATTTTGATCTTGATGAGCAATATCGCATTCGTGATCACTGGCAACAAGCTTTGAAAAATAAAGATATTTTAGAAGAGAAACGTCAGTATATTGAAGGTCGTTTAAATGATGCGAAAGGGCGTCATGATGAATTACAATCGACAGTTGAGAACGTTAAGGATGAATTATACTTATCATCTAAAATTTCAAATGATTTAATTGTTGATAGTATTTCTACAATGGCGAATATTAAAGCATTAGATCAACATATCAGTGATTTAAATCAACAACGCCAGCAATTGGTTCAAGAATTAGATACATTCTACAATCATGCTGAAGCTGTTACAAAATCACAATTTGTTTATTTCAACAAATTATCTTTATTCCACGATGTGCAACAATGGTTGAAATCAGCTGAAGACACGAATGAAAAATGGCGTATTAATGCTGAAAATACCAAACTTGTTACAAATGAATTAAATCATTTAAATGCTCAATTAGAAGAAAATAATAAAGAAATTACAGCACTATTCGATTTTATCAATGTTGGTACTGAAGAAGATTTTTACCAACATCATGAAGATTACCAAACTTATACTAGTAATTTGAGTCGTTTTAATGATTTAACTAAATATCTTGAGAACCAAAACTATTCTTATGAATTAAGTTCTAGTTTAAGTGAAAAAACAACTGCACAACTTGAAGAAGAAGATCATTTATTGGCTACTCAAGTTGACGAATATAATGAGCAATATCTTGAAATGCAAGCACAAGTCAGTGATTTAAGTGCACAAATCAATCACATGGAAACTGATACAACGCTTGCTAATTTAAGACATGAATATCACAGTCTTAAAAATCAACTTAATGATATCGCAAAAGATTGGGCAAGTTTAAGTTATTTACAAAGTTTAGTTGATGAACACATTAAACAAATTAAAGATAAACGTTTGCCTCAAGTTATTAATGAAGCGGTAGAAATATTGAAGCATTTAACAGATGGCAGATATACGATGATTAACTATAATGAAGATTCAATTACGGTTAAACATGTTAATGGTCAATTATATGATCCTGTTGAACTAAGTCAATCTACAAAAGAATTACTTTATGTAGCTTTACGTATCAGTTTAATTAAGGTACTAAGACCATATTATCCGTTCCCATTAATTGTTGATGATGCATTTGTTCATTTTGATAAAAAGCGTACTGAAAAAATGTTGAATTATTTACGATCATTATCAGAACACTATCAAGTACTATACTTTACATGTGTAAAAGATAATATTGTTCCATCAAAAGAAGTGATTACATTAAACAAAATAGAGGAAGGCGGGAAACGATGAGAAATATAGAGAATCTAAATCCCGGAGATTCAGTTGATCACTTTTTCTTAGTGCATAAAGCTACACAGGGTGTAACAGCACAAGGTAAAGATTATATGACATTACATTTGCAAGATAAAAGTGGTGAAATTGAAGCGAAATTTTGGACGGCTACAAAAAATGATATGGCAACAATCAAGCCTGAAGAAATTGTACATGTTAAAGGTGACATCATAAACTATCGCGGAAATAAACAGATGAAAGTCAACCAAATTAGACTAGCGACAACTGAAGATCAATTAAAAACAGAACAATTTGTAGATGGTGCACCTTTATCACCGGCAGAAATACAAGAAGAGATTTCTCATTATTTGCTAGATATTGAAAATGCTAATTTACAACGTATCACACGTCATTTATTGAAAAAATATCAAGAACGATTTTACGCATATCCAGCTGCTAGTTCTCATCATCATAACTTTGCGAGTGGCTTAAGCTATCATGTATTAACGATGTTACGTATTGCAAAATCAATTTGTGACATTTATCCATTGTTAAACAAAAGTTTGTTATATAGTGGTATTATTTTGCATGATATTGGTAAAGTTAGAGAATTGAGTGGTCCTGTTGCGACGTCGTATACAGTCGAAGGTAACTTATTAGGACACATCTCGATTGCGAGTGATGAAGTAGTTGAAGCAGCTCGTGAATTGAACATTGAAGGAGAAGAAATCATGTTGTTAAGACATATGATTTTATCTCATCATGGTAAGTTAGAGTATGGTTCGCCAAAACTGCCATACTTAAAAGAAGCAGAAATTTTATGCTATATCGATAATATCGATGCTAGAATGAATATGTTTGAAAAGGCTTATAAAAAAACTGACAAGGGTCAGTTTACAGATAAAATATTTGGTCTTGAAAATCGTAGATTCTACAATCCTGAATCACTCGATTAAGAATTAAAAGATATCGGACAGATGAGTATACTGAAACATGAGCTCAACTGTCCGATTTTTAATGCGAAAAAACCGAGCGGCCGTGGTATGATTTTTGAACCACGGTCGCTCGGTTTTGTGTTATTGGCTCATGCCGGATTGTCCGCCTTGTGCGCCACCTTGTTTAAGTTTTTCAGGGTTTAAGATTTTATCTTCGACAACTGATTTAATATCACGATCTTTAAAGTCAACATCGTATTCTTTTAATAGATCTTTGTATGCATCAGTCAATAATTTTGGATTTTTTTGTACTTTCTGATCGACTAATTTTTCTTTCAGGCTTTGTTTTTCACTGTTAAAGTCTGTTGGTTTATCAGCTTTAATAATATGATATCCAAAGCTTGATTTAACAACCTCTGATACTTCACCATCTTTAAGCTTAAATAGTGCTTTTTCAAAATCTTTATCAGTTTGTCCTTTAAGAACATAACCTAATTCGCCATCTTTTTTAGCTGAACCAGTATCCATTGATTCTTTTTTAGCGATTTCACCAAATTTACTTGGATCTTTTGAAACTTCTTTTTGAATTTCTTCAGCTTTTTGTTTCGCTTCTTTATCATCTAAGCCTTCTTTGTCGCTTTTCTTAGATTTAACTTTAATTAAAATGTGTGAAGCTTTCTTGCTGTCTTCTTTAATTTCAGAATCAGAGATTTTAATTTTATCTGATAGTAATTCTTTATGATAAGCAGCAGTACGTAAATTTTCTTTATATTTATCGGCTGTTAAACCTTGCTGTTGAAGGGCCTTTTCAAATTTATCTTTACCGCCGTATTGCTTTTGCATTTTTTCAATTTGTTCGTCAATCTTCTTATCATTAACTTTATTTTTATATTTATCAGCTAAAATTTTATTTAACATTTCAGTAAATGATGCATTTGCAATTTGATCTTTACCGATTTTTTTCATTGTATCTGCAACTGTTACGTCTCCAGCTTTAGAAGAAATTAATGTATTTTCTTTAGAGTCTGTGGCACTAGCGCCACAAGCGCCTAATAATAAAGCACTAGCTGTTACCGGAACGATTAATTTGTTTATCATCTTCATAGTTGAAACTCCTTTGTAAGTTAATCATCGTGAATATAACATAGTTTTATATTATCACCAATCAATAACCCATGACATCAGACTAGAGCATTAGGTTTAGGGGTAGAAATTGATGAAAATAAAAAAACAAGGTCTATATACATTTGATTGTAAGCTATTACATAGCCTAAAAACAAATAATAACACCTTGCTATAATTATTTTGTTATAAATGATATGGATTTTTAATTTTTTTCAAAATATTAATACCTGTACTATGTTCTTCTATATATTGTCCATAATTAGAAAATATAATTATTTTTAAATATAATAAATCTGTAATGGAAATACCGAAATTCAATGCCAATAAGAACATAAAATAATGTCCATATTGCGGGAATGAAATTGTTAGATAAACGAACATTGCAGATAAGATAATTAACGGCAATATTAAGTTAATGCAAAAATAAAATTTGTGTACAGGTTGATTGACGTAGGTATTATAGAATATAAGCCATTTTCTTTTAGTTAACTTATGAACTTTAAACGATTTTCTATATGGTAAGAAAAATAATAAATGTATACTTTTATGTAATGGATACGTCATAAATACAAGTAATAAAAAGATGAGAAAATGTCTATCTGATAATGGCGTATTAGATAAAAAATACATTACTTCATAACTAACTAAAAACATAATGATGGTTGCAACTGCACTCATAAATGCAATTCTAGGCAAACCAAATCGTGCATTGATATCAATTTGTCTTTTACATAAAAACATATCTTACGCCTCATCTCTTTTCAATATAAGTTAGATTATAACTAACTCAGGTTCAGTAATTCAATAGTAACATATCATGTTAGAAGAATTGTTATATAAGAAGAAAGGAGCGACGTATTGTTTGATTTGAAACGCGAAAGTGGGGATTGGTAAAATTGGCTGATTGACTAGCGTAGAAGTAGAATGCAGAATAAATTTCTGCGAACACATCTTCTTGCTAATAAAGCATCACTTATGAAAAAGGCGCGTGTGACATGAGTATTTGAAAACTTGAATAATATAAAAAATGGATATGGCAGGGCATATGCAAAAGCATCTTTTGACCAACTAAGTCATACAAATGCTAAAAATATAGTGATATGTAATTATAATAAACACCAGATTAATAATTTGTGCAAGTAAGGTATATGTAATGTTTATATAAGGTTCGGCTCAATGAAAATATAAGTATGTTGATTGTCGATAATGATTTAAGTAAAGCGTAATCAAAGTGCAAGGATAACACAATGAATCCTAAGCAATGTTTTCAATCAATTCATAAATAGGATTTAAGCGAAAACTACTACAAACAATGTCTTCCTATAATTTGTAAACATAAGTTCATTTGAGTTTTAAAAGAGAGATGACAAGAAATATCTAATTTCTAATGTCATCTCGTTTATTTGGCATTTAAATTTAAAAAATAAATATGCTGTTACTAATAAAAATAGTTGTGATCGAGAACGTAACCTGCTACTTAGAAATTTCGTTTCCAATATCCTCGCCACGATTTTGTAAATTTTCGATGTGTGACTGTAAACGTTCAATATTAGGATTGATGTCAGATTTGAAGTTTCCAAGTAATGACTTAATTTCACCACCAATTGAACTACCAAATTCCGCACTTTCGTTTTTAATTTGAACACCATAGTTTAAAATGTCATTAAAACTTTGTTTAATCGTTTCAAATTCACGTTGTAGTTCTGATTTTGAACCAGTAGGGGCAGTACGATCGATTGTGTTGTTCTTGACACTTTTGTCGTCTCGTCCTTGAAGTGCAACTACAAAACCAGCTGCTACACCAACACCGATACCGAATAGAATGCGTGATGCTTTCATTTATATTCTCCTCACTTTTAACATCTGTTATCTTGATAACTCATTTTGTTTAAAATTGCTAACCTTGATGTTATCACTTCAAACGCAATTGTTATAATATTAATCATATTATACCCGTTCGAGCTTAGATTAAGCATACATTTAAAATTGTGCTTGAATTTGTTCAGCAATTTGTTGTTTTGCATCGTTATCTAAAATATCTTCATGTGTTTCCCACTTATAACCAAATCCATCAATATCATTTTCGTATCGAGGAATTAAGTGGAAATGAATATGAAATACAGATTGATCTGCAAACTCACCATTATTTTGAATAATGTTTAAACCATCAGGATTAAATGCACGCTTAATAGCATTTGCTACTTTAGGTAATGCTGCACCGATATGTTTCATTGTTTCTTCATCAGTTTCAAAGATATTAGCAGAAGCTTTTTTAGGAATTAATAACGTATGTCCTTTAGTAACTTGTGATATATCCAAAAAGGCATAGACATAACCGTCTTCATATACTTTAAAGCTAGGAATTTCTCCAGTTAAAATTTTGCCGAAAATTGTTTCTGACATGATGACTACACTCCTTTTCAACTAGTATTACCATTCATTATAACATTGTCGCTAAAAATTCGATATTAGGACATGTGTATTTAATATGAGCATTTTATAATTTTTGGTACAATATAAGTCATGGAGGTGCCTTATGACAGTTAAAGTAGAACAGCTTACAGGTGGATATGGAAAACGCCCTGTAATTAAAGATATAAATTTTGAATTAAACAAAGGCGAAATTGTTGGACTTATTGGCCTTAATGGCGCTGGTAAGAGTACAACGATTAAACATATGCTAGGATTGCTTACACCTATGGAAGGATCTCTATCAATTTCAGATATCAACATTAATGATGACATAGAGGCTTATAGAAGAAAGTTATCTTATATTCCGGAATCACCGGTTATTTATGAAGAACTCACATTAGAGGAACACATTGAGATGACAGCAATGGCATATGATATTGATCGTGATGAAGCGATGAATCGAGCAATGCCATTATTAAAGACATTCCGTTTAGAAAATGAATTGAAAGTTTTTCCGAGTCATTTTTCTAAGGGGATGAAACAAAAAGTCATGATTATTTGTGCGTTTATCGTTAATCCCGAATTGTATATTATAGACGAACCATTCCTTGGCCTAGATCCATTAGGAATTCAATCCATGTTAGATTTAATGGTTGAAAAGAAAAACGAAGGTAGAACCGTTCTAATGAGTACACATATTTTAGCAACAGCTGAACGTTACTGTGATCGTTTTATCATACTTGACGAAGGTGAAGTCGTTGCATTTGGAGATTTAGAAGCATTGAGACAACAAACTGGCTTACATAATCAAACATTAGACGATATATATATTCATGTGACGCAAGGTGGAGATGTACATGCATAACCAAGCGACCACATTATTTAATAAAAGATTACATGCCCTTCGTAAAGAGAAAAATTATTATAATAAGTTTATATTTAATGGTCATTTCATGGTCTTTTTACTTATTTTGCTGGGTGCATTTATTTTTGGATATGGTGAATGGTTAAAACATATTCCAACGAATATCAATTTTTCATTAATAGCAGCAGTGATTGTAGCATTGACATCCATTTTTCCAATGCGACCACTCCTAAAAGAAGCGGATAAAATCTTTTTATTACCATTTGAAAAACACATGTCTCAATTTATGCGTCATGCGATTTTATATAGTTACTTTGCGCGCATATTAATCCAACTCATTATTGTTATTGTAATGTTCCCGTTGTTTTACAATATTAATCAACATAATGTGGCATTTTATATTTGTTTTGGAGTCAGTGCATTAATTTTTCCATATGTTGGTTTACGCTTAAGATGGCAATGGTATCAATCGGGACTTAAAACATGGCAAGTTAATTTAATATCATTCATCACCTTTGCTCTAACATATTACTTATTATTAGCTCCAAAATGGTACATCGCATTTGTGATGGTTGCTTTGCCTGTGTTAATAGAATTTTTAGTTAAAAAATATAAACCAGGCTTTTTGTATCCTTGGGAGAAAATGATTGCAATCGAACATCGACATCATATGAATTATTATAAATTTGTTAATATGTTCACCGATGTAAAACATTTGAAAGAATCTGCAGTCAGAAGAAGTTATCTAGATATACTTTTACCAGTTCCAAAGGGTAGTAAATTTAACTCTAATGCGATGTATTTATTCTTATTTATTAGAAGCTTTATAAGAGGGAGAGACGCATTTAATATTATCTTTAGGTTAGTAATTATTGCAGTTTTACTTATGGTTTGGTTATCATATCCATTAGTGACAGCAATTATTGGGTGTTTATTTGTATATATTATATTGTTACAAATGGCACAATTTTATTCACAGCAAGCTTATGGCTTATGGCCTCAAGTGTGGCCTGTACCTGAAGAGAAGGTAATCAAAGGGTATGAACAGTTTTTATATAGATTAATGTTTGTTATTTGTACTGTGTTTGCAGTGACATTTATTATAAAACATATGACGTTATTCTATGTTGTACTCATTTTCTATATTGTAGGTTTATTAACGATTAGAAGTATTATTAAAAAGTTAAAATATCAGGAAACATTATTACGAGACTAAAAAACTTCCATTGGCATGTATGTTGTAAAGGTGCATGTAATGTTGAACGCCAAATGATACGGCGTTCAGATTACATTAGCATCTATACGTTAACAGCATAACCAATGGAAGTTTTCTTCGAGTCTATTCTTTTATTGGGTATAGATATCTTTCAAAATAACTTGAATGTTGTCCGCTTGAACCAAAGTAATGACTTAATGCGTCTTTTGAAAAATGGTCATTAAAGGCATCAGATTGCTTAAAGTCTTCGTATGCATGTCGATCAGCAAATCCGAAATAAATTTTGTATGTTGTACCTTTAGCAGGTCTTAACAAACGATAGCTTTTAAAGCCACCAAAGTTTCTGAAATTATCGTCTACACTAATCAGTTTCTTTTCAAGTTGATATGCATGATCTTCTGTTGATGGAATGAAGATTGCACAATAGAAATGATGTTCACTGAATTCACCAATTTCTTTGATAACATCATATTTTGTAGGTGATTTTAAAACAGTCTCACCATCAGTTTCTTCAAAAATAACTGAAGTATCTGATGCTGAAAATTGGAATAGTTGATGGGTCGGGTTATTGATTTTTATTTGATGTAAAAATCCATAAGTGCCATAAGATGTATATAGTTTCTTCATATGAAAGGTCCCCCTTATGTTTTTATTTATTATACGATGATAAACTAGTCATTACCACTATTAATAATTGATTAAAATTACTATAATGAATCTTGCGAGAGATTTAGAAGTAATGATACAAAATAATGGACTTTAGAATTTAAATTTACAATAAATAGTTCTATGATTAAATGTCAGTTTTATGACATTTATTTATTGAAAATACGAACGAATGAGCGATATGATAATATAGATAAGAATGATTTTAATTTAGGAGGCCTTTATGGTGCATAATAAAAACAATACAATTTTAAAAATGATCAAAGGTGAAGAAACATCACATACACCTGTTTGGTTTATGCGACAAGCTGGCCGTTCGCAACCAGAATATCGAAAATTGAAAGAAAAATATTCACTATTCGATATTACACATCAGCCGGAGTTGTGCGCTTATGTAACACATTTACCAGTTGATAATTATCATACAGATGCAGCAATTTTATACAAAGATATTATGACACCATTAAAGCCAATTGGTGTCGATGTAGAAATTAAATCGGGTATTGGTCCAGTGATTCATAATCCTATCAAAACAATTCAAGATGTTGAGAAACTTTCTCAAATAGACCCCGAACGAGATGTACCATATGTATTAGATACAATTAAACTTTTAACAGAAGAAAAGTTAAATGTGCCGCTAATAGGATTTACTGGGGCACCATTTACATTAGCGTCATATATGATTGAAGGCGGACCATCGAAAAATTACAATTTTACAAAAGCGATGATGTATAGAGATGAAGCAACATGGTTTGCTTTAATGAATCATTTAGTTGATGTATCTGTTAAATATGTAACAGCTCAAGTCGAAGCAGGCGCCGAATTGATTCAAATTTTCGATTCATGGGTAGGTGCATTAAATGTCGAGGATTACAGACGTTACATTAAACCACATATGATTCGATTAATCAGTGAGGTTAAAGAAAAACATGATGTGCCGGTAATTTTATTCGGTGTAGGTGCCAGTCATTTAATCAATGAATGGAATGATTTACCGATTGATGTATTAGGCCTAGATTGGAGAACGTCTATTAATCAGGCTCAACAATTAGGCGTTACTAAAACATTACAAGGGAATTTAGATCCATCAATTTTATTAGCACCATGGAATGTCATTGAAGAGAGATTGAAACCAATATTAGATCAAGGTATGGAGAACGGTAAACACATCTTTAATTTAGGACACGGTGTTTTCCCAGAAGTGCAACCAGAGACGTTACGTAAAGTAAGCGAATTCGTACACACATATACACAAAGATAATCATAGTATTACTTTGAAGCACATGAAAGATAATTCATTTAAAGGAAGGTATTATCAATGACTAAAAAAATGGGATTATTAGTTATGGCTTATGGCACACCTTATAAAGAAAGTGACATAGAGCCATATTATACAGATATTAGACATGGTAAACGTCCATCTGAAGAAGAACTTCAAGATTTGAAAGATAGATATGAATTTATAGGTGGTTTATCACCATTAGCAGGTACAACAGATGACCAAGCTGATGCGCTAGTTTCAGCATTAAATAAAGCATATGCAGATGTTGAATTTAAACTATACTTAGGATTAAAACACATTTCACCATTTATCGAAGATGCGGTTGAACAAATGCACAATGATGGCATTACTGAAGCAATTACTGTAGTACTAGCACCACATTATTCTTCATTTTCAGTAGGATCATATGACAAACGTGCTGATGAAGAAGCTGCAAAATATGGTATTCAACTTACACATGTGAAACATTATTATGAACAACCTAAATTTATTGAATATTGGACGAATAAAGTCAACGAAACATTAGCTCAAATACCGGAAGAGGAACATAAAGACACGGTATTAGTTGTTTCGGCACATAGTTTGCCAAAAGGTTTAATCGAAAAGAATAATGATCCATATCCACAAGAACTAGAACATACTGCACTTTTAATTAAAGAACAATCTAATATTGAACATATCGCGATTGGTTGGCAATCTGAAGGTAATACAGGTACACCTTGGTTAGGGCCAGATGTACAAGATTTAACACGTGATTTATATGAAAAACATCAGTATAAAAACTTTATATATACACCAGTAGGTTTTGTATGTGAGCATTTAGAGGTGCTTTATGACAATGATTATGAATGTAAAGTTGTTTGCGATGATATTGGTGCGAATTATTATCGTCCAAAAATGCCGAATACACATCCATTATTTATCGGTGCAATTGTTGATGAAATCAAGTCTATATTTTAATGACGAAAGAAGCGTGAAACGTTGTGACTAAATCAGTGGCTATTATAGGAGCGGGGATAACAGGTTTATCAAGTGCATATTTTTTAAAACAGCAAGATCCTAATATTGATGTAACCATCTTTGAAGCATCGAATCGTCCGGGGGGAAAGATTCAATCGTATCGTAAAGATGGTTATATGATTGAACTAGGGCCTGAATCTTATTTAGGTAGAAAAACGATTATGACAGAATTAGCGAAAGATATTGGATTAGAACAAGATATTGTTACAAATACGACTGGACAATCTTATATTTTTGCGAAAAACAAATTGTATCCTATTCCAGGTGGATCAATTATGGGAATTCCGACAGATATCAAACCGTTTGTGACTACAAAATTAATTTCACCACTTGGAAAGTTAAGAGCAGGGTTAGATTTACTTAAAAAACCTACTCAAATGCAGAATGGTGACATTTCTGTTGGTGCATTTTTCAGAGCAAGATTAGGTAATGAGGTACTTGAGAATTTAATAGAGCCTTTAATGGGTGGTATTTATGGTACCGATATTGATAAATTAAGTTTGATGAGTACGTTTCCTAATTTTAAAGAAAAAGAAGAGGCATTCGGAAGTCTGATAAAAGGTATGAAGGATGAGAAAAATAAGCGTCTGAAACAAAGACAATTATATCCTGGCGCACCAAAAGGACAATTCAAACAATTTAAGCATGGTTTAAGTTCATTTATTGAAGCATTAGAACAAGATGTGAAAAATAAAGGTGTGACAATACGCTACAATACGTCAGTGGATGATATTATTACATCTCAAAAGCAATATAAAATTGTTTACAGTAATCAACAAGAAGATGTATTCGATGGGGTATTAGTGACAACACCGCATCAAGTCTTTTTGAATTGGTTCGGACAAGATCCAGCATTTGATTACTTTAAAACGATGGATAGTACGACTGTTGCAACTGTTGTATTGGCATTTGATGAAAAAGATATTGAAAATACTTATGATGGTACTGGCTTCGTGATTGCGAGAACGAGTGATACAGACATTACCGCATGTACTTGGACATCGAAAAAATGGCCATTTACTACACCAGAAGGTAAGGTTTTGATTCGTGCGTATGTAGGTAAACCAGGTGATACTGTGGTTGATGATCATACAGATAATGAATTAGTATCGATTGTACGTAGAGATTTAAGTCAAATGATGACATTTAAAGGCGATCCTGAATTTACAATTGTCAATCGTTTGCCGAAAAGTATGCCACAGTACCATGTTGGTCACATTCAACAAATTAGACAGATTCAAGCACATATTAAACAAACATATCCACGACTTAGAGTAACTGGTGCATCTTTTGAAGCGGTTGGACTACCTGATTGTATTACGCAAGGTAAAGTTGCTGCTGAAGAAGTAATCGCAGAGTTGTAAGTTAATTGTTGGATGGTGTGGTGTAGGTGCGACGCCTTTAGATAATGTTTGATGAAATATAGTCATTTTTAAGTTATATAATGGTGGAAGTAATGTGTAAATATAGATACTTTCAACGGGAATTATTTTTGTGAATTTGAAGCAGAGACAAAGGTTTAGCTGTTTTTGAATGATATTGAAATGATGACAATACACTTTAATTAGAAATGTCACTTTGCGATATAACATTTCTAATTAAGGTGTTTTTATTTTACAATTATAGGTAATCAGTCATTTTTTTAAAAATAGAAAAGAAGTAGTAAGTTGAAAGGAGAGAATGAGATGACAGATGTAATTATTGTACATTCTATGCATGGAAATAGTAGAAATCATTGGTATCAGTGGTTGGAGCATAACTTAACTTTAGAAGGATATGACGTAACATTATTTAATTTTGAATCCCCTGAAGCGAAGACAGTGGATCAGTGGATTGAAGCTATGACGAAACAAATTAATGTACGCAAAAAGGATACATATTTTGTAACACATGGTTTAGGTTCAATCACAGCTTTAAAATATATTGAAATGATTGATCAGCCGATTGAAGGCTTTTTCAGTATAGCGGGCTTTAAAGAAGATGCAGAAAATATAGATTTAGATATTGATTTAAGTAATGTAACCATTGATTACGATAATATTAAAAAGAAAGTTGACAATTTTTACGGATTGAGTTCTAAAAATGACAAATACGTTTCATATAAAGAGACCCAGCGTTTAATGAATGCATTAGAGGGGAACTTGCGAATCGTGGAAGATGGAGGGCACTTCTTAGAAGAGGATGGCTTCGAAACATTTACAGCGTTGCAAGATCGGATGCAAGATTACATGACACGATAGTTAGTGTATGGGTTGTGTTATGTTGTGTCAGTAGGTAGCTGCTGATTTTGAAAAATTGTTGTAATTGAGGCGTCAAGCAATGTCTTAGGGCTACAATGTTATATTGGTAGTCGCTGACTGAAAGAATATGCGGTGTAACAAGCTTTTATAATTTCTTTTTCAGAAGGTATAGGCGTTGTAAACTTTATAACTCCTATACCTTTTTAAATGCTTTAACACTATTTATGACAACTATTAGACACTTATATGATAAAAGGGAATAAGAAGCGTTTTTTTACACAAAAAACTTTGAAAATGTCGTTGACGTACACTACAAAAATGAATATACTAATATTTGTGTTCAACAGAGAACATGTTGCTACGATATTTAAGTAATTATTTAAGAGATAACATTTAAATTAAATTCAAAAAGTTCTTGACTTTAGGTTTTTGATTATGGTATATTAATTAGGTAATTCAAAATAATATTAGCGCGGGATGGAGCAGTTCGGTAGCTCGTCGGGCTCATAACCCGAAGGTCGGTGGTTCAAATCCGCCTCCCGCAATACATAGTTTTTAATTTAATAGGTCTCGTAGTGTAGCGGTTAACACGCCTGCCTGTCACGCAGGAGATCGCGGGTTCGATTCCCGTCGAGACCGCCATTATTATTACCATTACGGTTCAGTAGCTCAGTTGGTAGAGCAATGGATTGAAGCTCCATGTGTCGGCAGTTCGACTCTGTCCTGAACCATTCTTAATTCATGGCGGTTGTGGTGAAGTGGTTAACACATCGGATTGTGGTTCCGACATTCGAGGGTTCGATCCCCTTCAGCCGCCCCATAATCGTTTACATTAGCGGGTGTAGTTTAATGGCAAAACCTCAGCCTTCCAAGCTGATGTTGTGGGTTCGATTCCCATCACCCGCTCCATTATTTTCTATTATTCCACAGTAGCTCAGTGGTAGAGCTATCGGCTGTTAACCGATCGGTCGTAGGTTCGAGTCCTACCTGTGGAGCCATGGCTCCTTGGTCAAGCGGTTAAGACACCGCCCTTTCACGGCGGTAACACGGGTTCGAGTCCCGTAGGAGTCATACAAACAGAAGTGAAATATCGCTTCTGTTTTTTTATTACATATTTATTGTTGAGGAAGGTTGTCCGAGCTGGCCGAAGGAGCACGCCTGGAAAGTGTGTAGGCGTCACAAGCGTCTCAAGGGTTCGAATCCCTTACCTTCCGTAAAGGCGCTTAAATTGGTTTTACCCATTTTAAGCGCTATTTTTATTTTAGACTCAAACCCTTGATATATCTGCATTTGAGCTATTATCCTCATTTTTACACTTCTTATTTATTTATATCCATTTAAAATTTTTTAGCCACAATGTGACTAATTTTTGATGAATAATCCTAATTTTAGTCACAAGATTTTGAAGTTTAGTCACAAAACAAATCATTCAGATTTTTTTCTATAAATTTAGTTTCATTATCTTCAAATTCTTTAATCAAATGTGAATATGTTTTAAGCGTTGTATGTACATCTGCATGACCTAATCGTTTTGATATGTAATGTTTAGCTGTTACTTAAAGAAAATCAAATATTATAATATAATCAATAGGCATCTACGTGCGGATTTTAAAGAAAAGCGTAGCATAATCAGGAGTTAGTCAATTTTTAATAAATTCGACTTTATTGCATTTGTAATTTATAGAACTGCGAACAGGGGACTACTGTTAATTTATGTGATTAAAGTTTCAATGATATTTGATTTATTAGACCATTTCAAAATCGCAAGGTTCTCATGTTCTGCTACAGTTTGCGGTCTTTGGAAGATATATATCATTTACTATTACTAACATGGTATATTCTAATTTGTTTGTGGATAGGCTGTTTGGTTTGATATCGCGGTAAATATAAGCTTCATTAGTTATATTGTTGAAATCTAAGTTGAATTTAATATCATACAGCAATGTGCCAATTAGGGACATTTTTAATTTTGAACTCTACATTTTGTTGAGAGTATCTGGTTATATTTGCAAAATGGTATGAACATTTATCATCACTTAATAAGTTGTCTTGATGATTGAATGACCCAGTATTTATTCAGTTCGAGAAGATTGAGAGTGTTAAATCGTATTCGCGTATAATTTCGATTCTAGTTATACCATTTTCATAAAGTTTAACCATTTGTAATTTGAAATCCTTAATATATGTTCTTCTGACTCTTGTCAAAATAAAATCGCCTATCCACATAGTTTAACAATAATTATTCTCAAATAATTTGTTTAACTATGTGTAGACGATTCTGCATTATCAATAAGGCTAATCAATTTGCTATCTTAAGCTGTTTCGAAATTTTCAAATTCGTTTCATTTAATATAAACATTGATATTATCACGTCTATAAATATTAAATCAATAAACCTATCTTTTCATCTAATTCGCTATAATCTATTGTACTAATATAGTTTTCATGAAGAAGATTTTTATTATGTTCATTTATTTCTTTTTTTGAGTCATTTAAAATAAAAATAAACTCATTTTGCCTGTGTCTTTTTATTTTTTTTGCTTGCATAGCATCCGTTATTTTCGACTTAATAATCATAGAATTATTAGGGTTAGAAATAGCATTGATAAATTTTTCTTTTTGATTTTTCTTAGCGCTAATAAAAAAGTCGAAATTATGAACAACACCACTGCTTCCTATAATAGGTAAATCTCTTCCGTAATAAATGTTATGTTCATCCAATTTGTTTGCAACATCTTCTGTAAATATGTTCTGTGACTTAGGATTAGAAAGTAAGTACATATCATTAACAAATATAAGGCACTGTAATAAATTATGTTTCGATTTATTAAAATTTTTAAAGTTAGTTTGAACAAAAATTTCGTGAGTTTTATCGTTATATTTAATACCGTAAGCTGAAAGGTGCTCTTCAAAAATCTTTTTATGTTTTTTTGATTTATTTAAAAAAATACCATTATTTTCTAAATCAAATATAGTATAGCCGTCATCTGTCAGTGTAATCATGTCTCTGGACTGATCGTATAAAGCGTAAATGATTAAATTATCTAAAGAATTATCTTTAAAAGGAGTATCTATTCTTACTACATTGTTTGATAAATTAGAAAACTCTAAGGTCTGATTATACCAATCAAGATATTCTTTTTTTAATTTTTTAGCATCAAATGTAGTCATAGTATCCCTCCTTTATTCAAGGTCTTTTATATTATTATACTCTAAAAACGACATATACACATTATACAAGTTATAGATGTCGGGGAAATCTTTCAAGTTAATTTCATAAGCAAACCTATCCTTTTTATCATACTTATCATTATATATGTGAATATGACTTTTCGGAGCGATTGTTCCATCTGGATTATCGTGAGTACCACCGTTAATATCTATTCTAACTAGGGTGTGATAGGTATCTTTGAAAATGATTGAAATTGAAAACCTATCTTTTTCTATGTTCCCTCTTTTTATTGTTAATAAGTACTTTATTCCTAACTTAAAACTTATTATTTCTTGCCTTTCATTTATTCGACTAGCAACTATTGTTTTTAATTCATTTACATCGATATGAGTTTCTGGATATTTTAATTCATTTATTAATAATTTTACGTGCTCGTCGTCAAGACTATTTAAATCAAGTTTAGCCATGTCTGTTCCTCCTTTAACATTGAATAGGCATTAATTTTTAATACTTTCTTATTTGAAAAAAGAAAAAAAGATAGGTGAGATGCATACACAACCAAAAGTGTATATTATCATTTTAGTACCTCGCAATATAATTTTATACAATGTATAATAAGATTTAAAGATGCAGCTCATCAACATTTTCATAGGGGATTTTTAAAATTAAGTATTGAAAAATAAAATATTTATATTATAATATAAATAAGTCAACGACCATGCGTGGACAGTAAAACGAAGTACATGCGAATGTAGTAGCCGTTTACTATGAGACTAGGCATTATAATTGAATATCATAGTATAAATTGCCATGAGAGTAGAAGCTTCAGTTTATGAAGACTTCGAAATCATGGTTTTTTATTTTTAGGGTGAAATTTTAGTTCATAGTAAATATATATATGTTTTTAATTAGACTAAATCATAACATTAAATTTTTTAGATGAAGCTAGCGATATTACGAAATGATATATAGAAGATTTCAGTTATAACAGTATACGAAGTAATCCTCTCCATTTAACGGATAATAGTTAATAATCAGTTAATTTTAAATTCAATTATAGATTATTTGTGATAATACAAACATTATTTTTTAAGATTTGATTAAAGTTCGTTTTGATTTTTATAGCGAAAAAGTTGAGTATCGGTAATTTTATCATATTGTTCGAGTATAAAGGGAACTATTTAAATGTAATGAAGGTTGCATCAAAATGACCGGTTTTCAGCAGCATAAATGAATAAATTGTGTCATTTTTAATATTTTATAGCATTTTATTTTTTAATGAACAGTTAATTTTATAAATAAGTGAAATAATCTAGAATAAATTTGTATTAAAAATTTATATAGAAAGAAAGTGAAACTTATGTTTAAGAAAAAAATGTTAGCCGCAACTTTGTCAGTAGGACTGATTGCACCTTTAGCATCTCCGATTCAAGAATCTAGAGCAAATACTAATATTGAAAATATTGGTGATGGTGCTGAAGTAATCAAACGTACGGAGGATGTAAGTAGTAAGAAATGGGGCGTTACTCAAAATGTCCAATTCGACTTTGTAAAAGATAAAAAATATAACAAAGACGCTTTAATTGTTAAAATGCAAGGTTTTATTAATTCCAGAACTTCATTTTCAGATGTGAAGGGTAGTGGATATGAATTAACTAAACGAATGATTTGGCCATTCCAATATAATATAGGACTGACGACTAAAGATCCAAATGTTAGCTTAATCAATTACCTTCCTAAAAACAAAATAGAAACTACTGATGTTGGTCAAACATTAGGATATAACATTGGAGGTAATTTCCAGTCAGCACCATCTATAGGTGGCAATGGCTCATTTAATTATTCTAAAACAATTAGTTATACCCAAAAGAGTTATGTCAGTGAAGTAGACAAGCAAAACTCAAAATCAGTTAAATGGGGTGTTAAAGCAAACGAATTTGTTACGCCTGATGGTAAAAAATCTGCGCATGATAGATATTTATTCGTACAAAGTCCAAATGGTCCAACAGGTTCAGCAAGAGAATATTTTGCTCCTGATAATCAATTACCACCTTTAGTTCAAAGTGGCTTTAATCCATCATTTATCACTACACTATCACATGAAAAAGGTTCAAGTGATACGAGTGAATTTGAAATTTCATATGGTAGAAACTTAGATATTACATATGCGACTTTATTCCCTAGAACTGGTATTTACGCAGAAAGAAAGCATAATGCATTTGTAAATAGAAACTTTGTAGTTAGATATGAAGTTAATTGGAAAACACACGAAATTAAAGTGAAAGGACATAATTAATATGAAAATGAAAAAATTAGTCAAATCATCAGTTGCTTCATCAATTGCACTGCTTTTGCTATCGAATACAGTTGATGCAGCTCAACATATCACGCCTGTAAGCGAGAAAAAAGTAGATGACAAAATCACTTTATACAAAACAACAGCAACATCTGATAATGATAAATTGAATATTTCTCAAATTTTAACTTTTAATTTCATCAAGGATAAAAGTTATGATAAAGATACGTTAGTGCTTAAGGCAGCTGGTAACATTAATTCTGGTTATAAAAAGCCTAATCCAAAAGATTACAATTACTCACAGTTTTATTGGGGCGGTAAGTATAATGTTTCGGTTAGTTCAGAATCAAATGATGCTGTAAATGTTGTTGACTATGCACCTAAAAATCAAAATGAAGAATTCCAAGTTCAACAAACATTAGGTTATTCTTATGGCGGAGATATTAATATATCTAATGGCTTATCAGGTGGATTGAATGGATCAAAATCATTTTCAGAAACAATAAATTATAAACAAGAAAGTTACAGAACTACGATTGATAGAAAAACAAATCATAAATCAATTGGCTGGGGTGTTGAGGCGCACAAAATTATGAATAATGGTTGGGGACCATATGGTAGAGATAGTTATGACCCAACATATGGTAATGAACTGTTTTTAGGTGGTAGACAAAGTAGTTCAAATGCTGGTCAAAATTTCTTGCCAACACATCAAATGCCTTTATTGGCGCGTGGTAACTTTAACCCAGAATTTATAAGCGTACTTTCTCATAAACAAAATGATACAAAAAAATCTAAAATTAAAGTAACTTACCAAAGAGAAATGGATAGATATACTAATCAATGGAATCGACTACACTGGATTGGTAATAACTACAAAAATCAAAATACAGTAACGTTTACATCTACTTATGAAGTTGATTGGCAAAACCATACTGTTAAATTAATCGGTACGGATTCTAAAGAAACTAATCCTGGAGTATAGAATTGTATATGATTAAATAATCAACAAAGTGCAATTATTTCAATTATCAAACGGAATTAAAGAACTAACATAATTTTTATTTACATGCATGATGATTTTTAGTTAGGGAAATGTAGATTGCTTTTCTAAATAGCAGGGTGCTAAATTTGCAAAAGTAGAATTATTTAGAAACTTCCAACATATAAAAAATTATTAAAAAAATGGAACCACGTCTTAATCGGCGTGGTTCTTTTTGTATATATAGCATCTATAATTGTATGACGGTGAAAGTTCATTACAAACTTGGTATTGGTAAATTTATCATTTTAAGTATCGGTGATTTAATTGAAATAGAAACTATTATCAAAGAAACACTATATAACACGATAATTATACGTTACTAAACTTTTCTTCAAGTTGTTTTTTGTTTTCAAATGAAAACACCTCTACATTATATTGAGATAACATAGTTGATACTGCTTCGCTAATATCATCTTGTTGTTCTGTAATGATATTAAGTCTAGCATTAGAATCAAAATTTTTATTTCTATGTACTTCAACATCATTCCAATCGAAAAGGACATTTTTTGCATTGTTTTTATCGATTCGTTTAATTGTTTTAACATACTCTGTAGCTTCTCCTGGAAATACTGCTTCGAAACTATGAATTAACTTAGATTTCCCCTCTACCTTAAATTCGGGAAATATATTAGGATAAATCTTTCTGTTTGATAGAAAATATTGCATCACTTCGTCTTTAAATAATGACTTAATATTTTCTTTCTTTAATATTCCCAAATAACTAATCTCGGAAATAGCCAAAACATAATCATGAATGGCTTGAGATAAGTCTATTCTATTTGTATAAAAGTTTATGTGCTTATTTTCAATGACTAGACCGTAATTTTGTATAATATTATTGAGAAGTTGATACTTTTTTTGTTTTTTATGATTAGTTAAATCTAAACCAAATTGTTCCATGTTCCATAAAGTTTCACCATGATCAGTTAGTTTATATCGATCCCCTGAAAAAGATATATTTACAGAAATAGAATCACCAAAATAATCGACGATAGGTGAATAAAATTCTATAGTTTCATTTTCTAATGGGATAAACTTTGATTCTGTTTGTAAGTAATCAAAATAGTCTTTGCTAATAGATTTAATTGTGTTGTCATGCATAGTATCACCAACTCATGAATAGATTAGTTTCAATTTTAATATTATCATTATGATTAGTTTTTGTATATTCAAGCAAAGTAAATAATTGTTTTACAAAATCAGAGCTATCTTCAAATATTTTATAAGGTAAAGGATATGCTTTCATATGGGTTACGCCGTCAGCTTTTTGTATAAATTCATTTTCAGAAAATATATTAATTCTATTTCCCCTTATTTTCTCATTATTAGAGTTTTTATGAAAACCGTCATTAAGATTTAAACGTAACAAGCTATAGTTGTAACGGCATTCTCTGAAATTTATAGTTGCTTTTCCAGGCTTTAAAAAATAGCTTAAAGTGAAAAAGTATTCAGAATTACATGATGTTATGTTAATATCTCCCTTACAAGTTTCGTCTAATTTAATGTTGTATTGTTCAAGTATTTCTTTACTTAGATTTACTAAATAATTTAAATCTTCATCGTTCAGTTTCAAATGCATTTAAACATCTCCTTAGTTTAGATTTTACGATCTTAAATCCTTATATTATTTTCAGTATTTGTAGTAAGTTATACAGATGTTTTCTATAAACTTAATAATTATTCCTTTTTAGCGTCATAATCGTATAGCAATACATGACAATGGAATATTTATTAATTTATTTAATACCGTCATTTTTAACATTATTAATAATTTGTGATAATGTTAGATATATTTTTCATTAAAGATGTAATGGCTATTGTTGCCGGAATTTTAATGTTTATTTTTAACGTCTATTTTGGCTTAGAAGTGCTTGGAGATCATTCGTGGTTCTATTTACCAATCACATATGCTACACGTTACGTTTATATGTTTATAGAAGGGAGTATACCAGTTACATTAACATTGGCGATCTATATTATTATCACGTTGCTATTAGCAGTTTTACTCTTTAAAGGATTTAAAAAATGGAGCGGTAGAACAATTAAAGATTAAAGATTGGGGCGCTAATGGTAAAAGAAATTTAGTTGCGTTGAAAAGGGAGAAAAGAGAACAGATAAATATGAATACAAAATAATTTTGTATTCGGACAACAGGGGTATTAGACGCGATTGACAATGTCTGGTTAATTAAACGTAATGTTTATTTAAGCGATGAATATTAGGTGCAAAGTTTTTGGATTTGAATGTAATTGAGGTTTATTGATTAGACATTTTATTGAATTGCGTGTTATTATATAAATGTAAAAAAGACGACATGCGCGAACATGTCGTCTAAGCAAGCCAAACGCTGGCTTCTAAAATATTTTTTTAACCATTCCAACTTGCCAAAGTTAATGCGGAATGGTTTTTTTATTTTCCGCTAATTGAAATAAAAATGACGTTTTAATATATTATGGGCTAGGTGGTTTGTAAGAAAGGGTTAGTTATTAAGGTTTTATAAATTAAGGAAATTTGAGTTTAAGGTTTATTCAATTGTGATTTTGTTGATGTCTCTTTTATTTAAGTTAAAACCTTTATGATCAGTAAAGTCTTGACCAACTGTACCAGTGATTTTTGGATCATTAGAATCCTTACTATGAATCGTCACTTTATCACCAGTTTTTAACAATCCTTGTTCTTCTAATTTTTTTGTTAAACTTTTCCAAGTAGCATTTGCATCTAACTTTGTATTGAAATCGCTACCATCAATGTTTTGCTTAGATATATCAATTTGAGTTAATTTTGAAAAATTACTTGGAGTGCTGGTTACATCATCATGATTAGCAGTAGATTCTACATTACTAGATTGACCGTCTGTACGAACATAAGACACTTTTACAGATTCATACTCGTTACCACTAATAATATTTGAATCAATTAATGAATCTTTAACTTTTTTCCACAATTGACCATTTGTCATATTTTCTTCTGCTTTTGCTGTTTTAACAACTTTATTTGTATTTAATCCTAAGTATGAAGAATGTAAACCTGTTCCTAATGTTGTTAATACTAAAGCACTTGCTACTAATGTTTTACCTAAAAATTTTGTATTCATTTTAATTGCTCCTTTTTTTATATTGTAAACGTTTACAATGAAAATATAATAATATTTTTTTAAAAGAACAATTAACTAAATATCAAAAATTTATTAACTATCTATTAACTAAAAAATAGAATAATTTTTTAACATAGTTTTGTTGTTTTGAATTATAAAAACTAAAGTAAAAATGTTGGATGTGAAAGATTGTTGATGAGAATTTTGGGATGTAGATAAATATCAAACTAGTCTATAGGTAAAAATTTATAATTAATTTGAAAAGAATGTCTCAAATAATGTTTGAATTAGCAGGTGTCATACTAAGTAATGTTAAGTAAATATTTTACACTTTATCAGAACAAAAAAGACATGCATCAACATGTCAGTGAAACTAATCCATATTATCTTAACAACGAAATTGAATCGAACCTGTAAAACGTATTTACAAATCGCAATTACTCTATCCAAGGCGAAATCGCAAAATCTGATCCCCGAAATAACATATCTCAAAAAAATTCCATAATTCAATCATCTTCAATAATTAACAATACATTACTAGTTCCAAATATACTCATACATACATGTTTCATTGATTGACTGCATATTGTCATAAATAATAGGGGAACTAATCGCTAATAATATTGTTAAACACAATAAATAATAAAGTGAAAGATTTTAAATACATGAATTGTTCACCATTCCGCCATATATTTTCAATTACCTAATTTCCGAATAAATATTACAATTTTAATTCAATAATTAATATTTAAGACCAAAATAATCCTAAAAAGTCAATTTTAATTGCGTGATATTGAGTTTTAAGCATATTTAAATAAATGAGTCAATTCATGTATAATTATTTAATAAAATGTTAATAAGTAGTTAATTAATATTTAATTAATATTTTTATATAAAATGTATATAGTGAATGTGTATCTAGATACATTAACTATAAAAATAAATTTTAAAGGAGGTAAAATATAAATAAAAATGTAATGGTTAAAAGTTTAACTGCTTTAACTATTTTAACATCTCTTGGTTTCGCTGAAAATATTTCTGATCAGTCTCATTCAATTGCCAAAGCAGAAAAGAATGTCAAAGAAATTACCGATGCAACGCACCATACAATTCAGTGGTAGCATTTGCGGGTGGTACTGGTGTAGTTGTTGGTAAAAATACAATCGTAACTAACAAACATATCGCTAAAAGTAATGATATTTTCAAAAATAGAGTATCAGCACATCATTTGAGTAAAGGTAAAGGCGGAGGAAACTACGACGTTAAAGACATTGTAGAATATCCTGGAAAAGAAGACCTTGCGATAGTTCATGTTCATGAAACAAGTACAGAAGGTTTGAATTTTAATAAGAACGTTAGTTATACAAAATTTGCAGAAGGAGCAAAAGCGAAAGATAGAATTTCTGTTATCGGTTATCCAAAGGGTGCACAAACAAAATATAAAATGTTTGAATCGACAGGAACGATTAACCATATCAGTGGAACGTTTATGGAATTTGGTGCGTATGCACAACCAGGTAATTCAGAATCTCCTGTATTGAATTCTAAACATGAACTGATTGGTATTTTATATGCAGGTAGTGGAAAAGACGAATCTGAAAAGAATTTCGGTGTTTATTTCACACCACAATTAAAAGAATTTATTCAAAATAATATTGAAAAATAAGTATCATCAATTCATTCGTGAAGTTGATTTTTTAAAAAATGGTTAAGAAAACGGTTACATAATTAACTAAATATACTGAATTATGTATCTAGATATCAAAATAATTAAAAGAGAGGAACTTAAAATGAACAAAAACGTAGTCATCAAGAGTTTAGCAACATTAACAATTTTAACATCTGTAACAGGTATTGGAACAACATTGGTTGAGGAAGTACAACAAACTGCCAAAGCAGAAAATAATGTCACAAAAGTTAAAGATACTAATATTTTTCCATATACTGGTGTAGTTGCTTTTAAAAGTGCAACTGGATTTGTAGTTGGAAAGAATACTATTTTAACAAATAAACATGTGTCGAAAAATTACAAAGTGGGCGATCGTATTACTGCACATCCAAATAGTGATAAAGGTAATGGTGGTATTTATTCGATTAAAAAGATTATTAATTATCCAGGTAAAGAAGATGTATCAGTCATTCAAGTTGAAGAGCGTGCAATAGAACGTGGACCAAAAGGCTTTAATTTTAATGATAATGTAACGCCATTCAAATATGCGGCAGGGGCTAAAGCTGGTGAGCGAATTAAAGTGATTGGTTATCCACACCCATACAAAAATAAATACGTTTTATATGAGTCAACTGGCCCTGTGATGTCAGTAGAAGGTAGCAGTATTGTATATTCAGCGCATACTGAAAGCGGAAACTCTGGATCACCTGTATTAAACAGCAACAACGAATTAGTTGGTATTCATTTTGCTTCTGATGTAAAAAATGATGATAACAGAAATGCATATGGCGTCTACTTTACACCAGAAATTAAAAAATTCATTGCAGAAAACATAGATAAATAAACAAATTGACTTTAAACGAGCGTTGCAACATATCTCGAATTGTAAAGGAGCTTGAAAATGAATAAAAATATAGTCATTAAAAGCATGGCAGCATTAGCCATTCTAACCTCAGTAACTGGAATAAATGCTGCAGTCGTTGAAGAGACACAACAAATAGCAAATGCAGAGAAGAATGTTACGCAAGTTAAAGATACAAATATTTTTCCGTATAATGGCGTCGTTTCATTTAAAGATGCGACAGGTTTTGTAATTGGAAAAAATACAATTATCACCAATAAACATGTATCAAAAGATTATAAAGTTGGCGATAGAATTACTGCCCATCCAAACGGTGACAAAGGAAATGGTGGTATATATAAAATTAAAAGCATTTCTGATTATCCGGGTGATGAAGACATCTCTGTCATGAATATTGAAGAACAAGCAGTCGAACGTGGACCAAAAGGCTTTAATTTTAATGAAAATGTCCAAGCATTCAATTTTGCGAAAGATGCTAAAGTTGATGACAAAATTAAAGTTATTGGTTACCCATTACCTGCTCACAATAGTTTTAAACAGTTTGAATCTACAGGAACTATAAAAAGAATCAAAGACAATATTTTAAATTTTGATGCATACATTGAACCCGGGAATTCAGGATCACCAGTTCTAAATTCTAACAATGAGGTCATAGGTGTTGTGTATGGCGGTATTGGAAAAATTGGTTCTGAATATAATGGTGCCGTATACTTTACGCCTCAAATCAAAGATTTTATTCAAAAGCATATTGAACAATAAACAAATTTAAATATACACCATGAGCATGTGTTCAATAATTTTAATGAAAAACATCGGTCGAATATAACATAAAAAAACGTCTATATCAAAAGCATCATGAATAAACAGAGGAGCACAAATATGAATAAAAATATAATCATCAAAAGTATAGCGGCATTAACGATTTTAACGTCAATGACTGGTGTCGGCACAACAGTGGTTGAGGGTATTCAACAAACGGCCAAAGCCGAAAATAGTGTGAAATTAATTACCAATACGAATGTTGCACCATACAGTGGTGTTACATGGATGGGCGCAGGAACAGGATTTGTAGTTGGAAATCATACAATCATTACCAATAAACATGTTACTTATCACATGAAAGTCGGTGATGAAATCAAAGCACATCCTAATGGTTTTTATAATAACGGTGGTGGACTTTATAAAGTTACTAAGATTGTAGATTATCCTGGTAAAGAAGATATTGCGGTCGTACAAGTTGAAGAAAAATCAACGCAACCAAAAGGTAGAAAATTCAAAGATTTCACTAGCAAATTTAATATAGCATCAGAGGCTAAAGAAAATGAATCTATATCAATCATTGGTTATCCAAATCCTAATGGAAATAAACTACAAATGTATGAATCAACTGGTAAAGTACTATCAGTGAATGGAAATATAGTGACATCTGATGCGGTTGTCCAACCTGGCAGCTCTGGTTCACCTATATTAAATAGTAAGCGAGAAGCAATTGGTGTTATGTATGCTAGTGATAAACCAACAGGTGAAAGTACAAGGTCATTTGCTGTTTATTTCTCTCCTGAAATTAAGAAATTTATTGCAGATAATTTAGATAAATAAATCATCCATCCGTTCATTGATAAATGATTTTTAGAAATTAACAACAAAATCAACAATTTTAAACATCTCTGTGATTCTATTTATTCGAAATGATTTAAAAAATAAAACTTCAAAAACCTAACCTTATATTTATACGAATACTTAGAGGAGCACAAAAATGAATAAAAATATAATCATCAAAAGTATTGCAGCATTGACGATTTTAACATCAGTGACTGGCGTCGGCACAACAGTGGTTGAGGGTATTCAACAAACGGCTAAAGCTGAACATAATGTGAAACTAATCAAAAATACTAATGTAGCACCATACAATGGTGTCGTTTCGATAGGATCTGGAACAGGTTTCATTGTCGGTAAAAATACAATTGTTACCAACAAGCATGTCGTTGCAGGTATGGAAATTGGTGCACATATTATAGCGCATCCCAATGGTGAATATAATAATGGCGGATTTTATAAAGTTAAAAAAATTGTCCGTTATTCAGGTCAAGAAGATATTGCCATTCTACATGTGGAAGATAAAGCTGTTCATCCAAAAAACAGGAATTTTAAAGATTACACAGGCATTTTAAAAATAGCATCAGAAGCTAAAGAAAATGAACGCATTTCAATTGTTGGCTATCCAGAACCATATATAAATAAATTTCAAATGTATGAGTCAACAGGAAAAGTGCTGTCAGTTAAAGGCAACATGATTATTACTGATGGTTTCGTAGAACCAGGCAACTCAGGTTCAGCTGTATTTAACAGTAAATACGAAGTTGTAGGTGTTCACTTTGGTGGAAACGGCCCTGGAAATAAAAGTACAAAAGGATATGGTGTTTATTTCTCTCCTGAAATTAAGAAATTCATTGCAGATAACACAGATAAATAAATCCTTACATAGATAAATGATTTTAAAAATTAACAACAAACTCAACAATTTTAAACATCTCTGTGATTCTATTTATTCGAAATGATTAAAAAAAATAAAACTTCAAAAAGCTAACATTATAATTATACAAATACTTAGAGGAGCAGAAAAATGAATAAAAATATAATCATCAAAAGTATTGCAGCATTGACGATTTTAACATCAATAACTGGTGTCGGCACAACAATGGTTGAAGGTATTCAACAAACAGCCAAAGCCGAAAATACTGTTAAACAAATTACAAATACAAATGTTGAACCATACAGTGGTGTTACATGGATGGGCGCTGGAACAGGATTTGTAGTTGGAAATCATACAATCATTACCAATAAACACGTTACCTATCACATGAAAGTCGGTGATGAAATTAAAGCACATCCTAATGGATTTTATAATAATGGTGGTGGACTTTATAAAGTTACTAAAATTGTAGATTACCCTGGTAAAGAAGATATTGCGGTTGTACAAGTTGAAGAAAAATCAACGCAACCAAAAGGTAGAAAATTCAAAGATTTCACTAGTAAATTTAATATAGCATCAGAAGCTAAAGAAAATGAACCTATATCAGTCATTGGTTATCCAAATCCTAATGGAAATAAACTACAAATGTATGAATCAACTGGTAAAGTATTATCAGTGAATGGGAATATAGTGTCATCGGATGCAATTATTCAGCCTGGTAGCTCTGGTTCACCTATATTAAATAGTAAACACGAAGCTATTGGTGTAATCTATGCAGGTAATAAGCCATCAGGTGAAAGCACAAGAGGATTCGCTGTTTATTTCTCTCCTGAAATTAAGAAATTCATTACAGATAATTTAGATAAATAATTAAAACTTAGACATTCACCCAATCCTGACAAAATATACTATAACTAACATTTATTAATATATATATTGCATTATTTAATATGCATCAAAGCCAATCAACGATTGATTTTCACCAACTCAATTGTTGATTGGTTTTATTTATGTATGAATGAACAACTTTTTGACATCATTGAGAATATAAATGATTTTGAAAGCATTTGAAAGCTACAACATTTCTATAAAATTTTTCAATTATAATCGCGCCACTAAAATATGAAAATTTCCACCACCAACATCAAAATTCTCAACATCGCAACATAACCAAATGTTATAATAAATCTATTACACAAAGAGATAAATACTTATTCAAAGGCGGAGGAATCACATGTCTATTACTGAAAAACAACGTCAGCAACAAGCTGAATTACATAAAAAATTATGGTCGAT